>JAUWDQ010000078.1 GCA_030608745.1 Pseudomonadota bacterium
AGTCAATCCAGTCCTCAAATTTCTTTTCTTGTTTTCTCATCTCTTATCTCCTGTGTTTCTCGTAATATCGAATTTCTGTCCAGCTCATATCCCAGCCGGTAATGGGCCGCGCAATACCTTTCGGCTTCAGCTCAAAGACAATAGTGAGATATCTTCGTTCAGATGTTGGTCCAAAAGCCGCATAGTGCTCTTTTTTTGTCCGTCTGAAAACAGGGTTATTGGCAAAGACCTCTTCCGCCTCTTCGGGGCTTATCCCATGCCGGAGTTGAAGATGTAGAGCATTGCTTTCATCCCATTCAAACTCAGATATTCGCAAAACAAACCTCGCATTTTAAGTAATACATGGTATGACCAAGTTTTTCATCCTTGTCAAGGTGGGACAGGGGGGAATGGGGCGATATGGGGGACGTAGTTGAATTTGTTGAATCTCATTAAGTGGGTTCGCTATTTCTCTAAATGGTTGTGCCACGACACGCACGACGCATCCAGACAAGGAGCAGCTTGAGGCATTTCGTTCTGCAAAAACAGTGGTCATAGTGGTAGATCAATTCTATCGTAACGCAAGGAATGTGAGCCTTCCCTTTGGAAGTTGGGCACGAAGATTTTTAGAGTATACCGGACCTAAAGTAGTAAGCACCGAGTACGATCTCAAGTTAGAGATTAGGGCAACGGGGAAGGCCCATAGAGAGTCTTACAGCAGGGGTGCTTTTGACCCTCCCTATATTTTATACACCTCAGATAGTCTACAGGGGTCGATTTCTTTAAGCACCCAAGGTTTACCTGCTTATAGGAAAACCTTTGGGGGGGCGACTAGGGCTCCGAAATCCATTAGTGAAGGGGGTGCAATAGGACTTTATAAAACTCCCTCTCAGGCCCCCTTTAGGCAGGCATTTAAAGAATCCCGTTTTATGTCAAAGATAAGTGAAATGATGGGAGAGGCTTTTGGTGTTAACTGTCTCATAGCTGCCCTAACAACATACTCGATATTCAGGCATTGATGCAGTTACTATAGTAGAAGGGAATAAAAAATAGGGGACGTTATTACCTACATTGCAAAACTTCTTGACGATGGAGGATTGAGGGACGTTGATAGGTTTTGAAGGTTAATGCCCCTCATCTTTCTCTTCAACAGAAGGGCAGGGGGAAATTTTACGTTGACAAATATGCATGAATGATGCATATTAATACATATGAGAACGACTCTGAATATTGATGATAAAATTTTGGAAAAGGCATCGCGTTTGACCGGCCTCAAGGAGAAGACCGCATTGGTGCGTCTCGGGCTGGAAGCTCTGATAGCTCGTGAGAGCAGTAAGCGCCTCGCCAGGCTGGGCGGAACAGAAAAGGATCTCCGTCCCATACGGAGACGAAGATCAGCAAAATCGTAGCCGTGGTCATCGTTGATACCTCTATTTGGGTTACACACCTTCGGCGGGGCAGCCGTTATCTGGAAGAGTTGCTCCTCGATGCGCAGGTGGTCTGCCATCCGTTCATAATCGGTGAGCTGGCCTGTGGTAACATCAAAAACAGAGGCGAATTTCTTTCCCTTCTTCATTCCCTCCCGATGGCTCCAGTTGTGACTCTGGATGAGCTCCTTTTCTTTATCAGGCGGAACAAGTTGATGGGCATGGGGATCAGTTTTGTCGATGCACATCTCCTGGCGTCAGCACAGTTGTCGAGAATACCCTTGTGGACTTCCGACAGGGCTTTGAAATCAGTAGCAGTCGAACTCAAGGTCGCCTACAAATACTGATAGAACTTCCCTTTGACATAAGAAAAGAAATAAAGAGTTCCTTGAGCGAGAAGGAAGTGATAAAATTGCAAGAAAGGGAGCCCAATGAAGAAACATGGTGATTCCTCTTGGGATTTAGGAGAACGTGTGCAGATAGATCTGCCTTTCAACGAGGTGCGATTCAATGAAAAGTCTCGAGAGCGGGAAGAGAGAGATTGGATGGGGTGGCTCGGGGAAAATCTTTCGTTTCCTTTCACTGCTAAAAGGGTTAGCGATGATGATGACGCCTACTTCACCGATGTCGCCGAACGTGAACCATTCAGACTGGGCCATACGATGGCGGTTCTCGGTCTGGAATGCGAGATTATACACTACGGCATTATTGTCAAAGTGCGAGAGAGACGAAGAATTGGCTATGTTCCCCTCATTGATCTTGAAGTATTATCTGAATCTGACCCCAACTGCTCGCCCGTCAGGGAATACGTTGAGTGGTTTGCGAACAGATAGAAAGGGAGTTCGCCATGGAATATATCCCCGTTACCGTGGATAAAAGTCACCTGATCACCATTGGAGAGAGGCTGTACTCGGAGAGTATCGAGCTCATCAGGGAGCTGGTTAATAACGCCTATGATGCCGATGCCACCTACGTTGATATCAAAATGACCAATGAATTTATTGAGGTAAAAGACGACGGAACAGGCATGGATAGGGAGGGACTGAAGCAATATTTCAACATCGGTTCCCCTGAGAAGATCCTTAAGGGTAAATCTCCCATATTCAACAGGGATCGTATCGGTCAGTTTGGTATTGGGAAATTCGCCAGCCTCTCTGCCTGCGAATGCTTCGAGGTCTACACCCAAAAGGGCGATTTTGCGGCCAAGGTTACTTTTGATAAAGCGGAATGGGAGAAGGTAGCAGATCAATGGAACCTTCCCCTTCAAATCCTGCCACCCAATAAGGAAAGGGGTGACGGCACCACGGTTAGCCTTCTCCGACTGACAAGGGAATTTGAACCCGAAGATGTGACCCGAAAGGTTGTAGAAGGGACGCCATTGAAAGCTCCGGATTTCACCGTTAGACTGAACGGGATGAGAATCACCCCGCGAAGCCTGAGCGGACATCGAATCCCCTTCCTCGAGGGCACAGAATTTGGCCCCGTCCACGGGGAGATTGTCATCTTACCCTCCTCGAAGGCGTCTCCCGTTGAATTGGGGATCGAAGTAAAAGTAAAACAGGTCACCATTAAAAGAGAATTTTTTGGATTGGAGCACTGGGGGAAGGTCGCCTCCCGAATCCAGGGTGAAGTACACGCCGATTTCCTTCCGGTTACCACAGACCGCTCAGGGTTTGTTCTGGACAGCCTCCAGTATCAGGCCTTCCTAAAGGTAATGGAAAAGGTCATTCGAGAAGTCGATGACATCCTTAAACGCTTGGCGGGTCGGAAGGAGAAGCGGAGGGCGAGTAAGGCGCTGAAGGAGGCCTTACAGAGGGTTCATCGAGCCCTCGCCTTGAATCCGGACCTTTCTCCCTTCGGTGCTATCCCTCTGGCTGGTGAAGGGGAGGGGATGGGTGGCGCAGGTGTGGTATCGAAGAAGTCGGAATCACTTAAAGGAGAGAAAGAGAGCCAACCTGATAAGGAGGCCAAACAACTCCCCCAACCAGTGAAAAAAAGGAAGAGGTCGCCTAAGGTCAAGCGGTTAACCCCTAATGCCGTCGTCCAGAGGATGAGATTTAGGGAGACAGGGGTCTCTGTCTGCGTTGATGATTTTGGGGAAGATGGGCCGGAGTGTTTCACAGAGGGTACCATGATATATATCAATCAACAGCACCCCCTTTATCAACTGGAGGCAAAAAGGCGAGAGACTTATATCCTCAATGTCACACGTCTTATCACGCAAGAGATCTCATTAATGAAGGATACAAGAAATCCACGGCAGGCCTTTTTGAGACAGAGCAAGCTTCTCAAGGATGCCTTCATTGATAGCCGAGAGAAATAGCGGCCATCCCTCTTGCCCCCTTCTAGAAAACGAAATAGAAGTAGGGGACGTTGTGAAAGCGCCGGCGAAACCGGCATGGAGTAGGGGGTGAGGCTACGACTGAGACATGTCGACGAGCTCATGTCGAGTCGCTCAGCCGAAGTCAAGTCCTCTACGGAGTAAGGAGTAGCGACCCGCTTCGGCCCCGAGCTATGTGTCGACGACCAGTGATGGCGTGGCGAAGCGTTAGTAGGGGAGTGTACAGGCACAGTATTGAGCTCCGAAATCACCGCTTTGGGAGGGCCGACCTTGTGCAACGGTGGGGAAGGCTGGAGGTCGCAATCCCAGCATGTTCGCTTCCGAGCGGTCGGACAGGCTCATATTACCTGAGAAGCCATCGAACAAGGGTTCTTCAACCGGGGGAGTCTTGGCCACGGACCGGCGGAGATGGTGGAGGGAAGGGGCCTGACCAAGGGGAACCTGTTTGAGTCCGACAAGTACTGTACACAGTGCCAGGGGTTTTGATATGGAGAACTCTAAACGGGCACGAAGGGAGAAATCCTGGATACGGCCAAGAGGAGGTACCTACGTCGAGCCAGAATACTTGTTAAGTGGACTCAAGCGGGTACGAGAGGCCGCAAGACGAACCAGCGCCTACCTACATTGCAAAAAAATGAGGGTTGGGGGGCGCTGGTAGGTCTTGAGGGTTAGGGCTTGGGGGCGCCGTTGACTATGTTGAATAAATCTCCTCCCTTGCGGCAAAAAGGGTAATCTCACTCTTACAACCTCCTTCCCTTTGCCCGTCAAATCCTCAGCACTTTCCTAAATTCAAAGGATAGGGGTCAAACCTACAAAATACATTTTCGGCAAAAGTGCGGTAGGGATTTCAATATATATCCAGAGCCAAATCGATATCATAATTCGTATGCTCTTTCTAAGCCCTAAACTATCACAATGAACCATAATGTTCCCAGTTTAAACAAGGGTGGGAGACGTTGTTACAACTGCGAACATGCATAAGATCTTGCTGTAAATGGAGACAATTTTTTGTCACTTCCCTCTTATTTATATTGGCAGTAGGTTGTGGAGGTAGGCCCAGCATTGTTCCCAGTACCGAACCAGTGGTTCCGAAAAGAGGCCTTGCCCGAATAGGTTATTCCATTCAGGTCGGGGCGTTCTCAAATCTGAATAACGCTGTACGGCTTACACAAACTTTACAAGGTCGTGGCTTGAACGCCTATCACTTTGTTCACAAAACAGGACTCTATAAGGTCCGGTTTGGGAATTTTCCATCAAAAGAGAGCGCCTACAAAAATGCCGAAAATCTTCGTGCCACGGGAACCATCGATGAGTATTACATCGTAGGTCCAGGAGACTATCCAAAGTCAGAGGATCGAAAAAACGCCATAATCTATCTCAGGAATGAAATCGTGAGCACAGCAAAAAGCTTTATTGGCGTGCCTTATCGGTGGGGCGGTATTTCGCCAGAACATGGGTTTGATTGCAGTGGGCTTTCGATGGCTGTTTATCATCTCAATGGCCTGAATCTTCCACGGTCGTCAAAAGGACAATGGGAAACCGGCTCTCCTGTCAATCGAAGTCAATTATCAAAGGGAGACCTCCTTTTCTTTGCGACTTCTGGAGGGGGAAAGATCTCTCATGTGGGGATTTATGCCGGTGGGAATAAATTCATCCATGCAGCGGGCGTAAATAAGAGAATCCGCGTTGACTCACTTTCAAGCAGATATTTCAGACGCCGCTATGTCGGCGCAAGGACCTATTTTTGACGGCTTCGTAAAAAGTCCATCTGCTGCGTTCCGCTTCATCCTTCGTCACTGCAGCGTACTTCTATGTACGTCTCATTCCTCAGGATTTGCGCGCCTTGCATCTGGATCTTTTTTCTTTGCCGTCTGATTTAGACTTGTTACGAAATCATCATTTTTAAGGCATCTTAAAAGCTATAAACAAGGGACGGCCATTAAATTATGCTTTTCTCTTTTCGAAGATTGAGAGATTGAGGGACACTGGTAGGTTAGGAAGGCTAGTAGCCCTCATCCCTCTTTTCAACAAGAAGGGGGCAGGTATCAACATGTGATACTATCTAAAATGTTTAAAAAAAGATTTGGCCCCTTTTCCTTTCACTTCGAAAGTTGGTTTCCTCGGACCTCACGTCAATAATTCAACAATTTAACTACGTCCCCTTCTATTGCCTTGTTATTTCGACTATGCCTTTATCCGCATCTACTTTTACCCAGTCACCAGTAGAAATCACTTTTGTAGGATCCTGGTCAAAATCGGTCATAGACGGTATACGTGCAACCACTGCACCAAGTGCGGTTTGAGGATTATTTTCTTTGATGAGATATGCTTTTGGAGATCTCCCTGTGAAACGCAAAGCTTGATGGGCAATGGTCCATGCGGAAGAACCCCTTCCAGTCCTGAAGACCAAAATTTTCCCCGATATGCTCTTGCCCAACCATTCATGACTAAAATCGATCACGATTCCCGTTTTCAAATCAAAAGTGCCGAAACCCCCTAATGATTCTTTCGTAACGAGAGCCTCGCCTTCCACTGAACCACCGTAGACTTTTCTCCCCCGTAGGGTTATTTTTTTCACCTCAGTTCTCCTCTCCATTTTCCCGTAATGGCAGCCTGAATACACTCTTCTGTTGTACCAAACCAAGTATTTTTCAAACCTGTCGAACCAGGGGCGTAATGCACCAATTTCGCTGAATCGGAAGCAAAAACCTTTGAAGGATCGGCATCAAGGGAGAGTCCACATGTATCTTCCAGGAGCAAACCACCCGCTTTGGTGATGGTTTCCGTAAATTCCATTTTATCAGCAAGAGACTTGATCATATGGCACGTCGTCACATAGAGGCGAGTATTTTCATGTACCTTTTTACCTTCCAACATTCGGGCAACGGTTCCCATACGTTCTAAGGTATAATGCGGACAGCCCAATACCACGATGTCCACGTCATCCTTATTCGAATGATTCAGCTTTCCGTAGGCTTTCTCGCGCTGTTTCTTCCCAAATTTCAAAATTCTTACATTTTTCCTCTTTCCGCTGGCTATTTCAATCGTAGGAGCTTCCAATGTAATTCCAACAATATGAAATTTGACAATACTTCCTGAAGAAATTCCGGCAGCGCATAAAGCCATCAGCCTGGTTAGGTCTGGAACCCTTTTGATGTTCGTGTAGATAGGGACATCTAATCCAAGCTCTCCCCCAACATAGTATCCCATCAGATACCATTCCCGAATCATTTCCATGTCAATCTCTACATCAACGATCACTTTGCCGAGACGATTCTCATCCAAATGCATCCCCCATAGGGGTGTTTTGCCGGTGATCGCTGAGGCGAAAGAACTATGGAGCCCTTCAATATTGGTGTAAGCACCTATCACAGAATTGCAAAAGGCGATTGCGGATGACTCCGTCCAGGCACAGTGTTCACCCTTCGCAGGAATATTTCCCACTTGATAAGGAGTACAAGTCGCCAGATGGATGATACCCACTCTTTTAAAGTAATCCACCATCTTTCTTAAAACGTCACAGAAGGACTTTCCTCCTATCTGGATTTCAGGGTATCTTTGATCTCTAAAAGTAGCATTCGTCGTGGTAAATGCCTTGACTCTATCCAGCACAACCGTCTGATCGCTATCGAGTAAAAACTTTGATGCGATTTCATCAGCATCAAGAGAGGGTACAACCTTTTGAATGATCTCTGTGCCCGGAATCGAACCGGGAATGATGGTAACGTTGTTTGTATCGATGAATCTCTCAGCACCAAGAGCCTCTGCATATTTCACAAGTAACTCCATGGCTTTTTGTTTCGCAGGGCCTTCCTTACCCTCCAACATATCTTGTTCATCCTGAGCTAATCTTACCATATCCCTTTTCCTTCCATATTTTTGGTTGGTTATTCGCAATAGAAAAAAGGAGGGGTCCTTGCAATATAACATTTGATTTCAAAAAGTCAAAAAGGGACGTTGCCGACTACGTTGAATAAGTCTCATCCCTTCTGAGAAACACGGGAATTTCCCTCCTTCCCTTTGTCCGTCCAGAAACCTTTCAAAATTCCAGATTGTGAAAGTTTTTAAAACTGGACGGTTCTATTTTTTGCGACCTGGGACTGGGCTCGAGGAATTGTCCTGCGCTGAGGGTCGCTCAGCAATCGGCATGTATACGGGAAGGAAGGACACTTCCTCCGGCAGCAAAGGGTAGAAGGCCGTCGTGCCACCCCTCAATCGTTGATCGGCCATTCGCCGCGCTCTTTGAGCACGTCCCGGTAGACCTCGAGCGCCATGTTCACGGTCGGCATGCCGCAGTAGGTTGCTAGCTGGAAGAAGACCTCCGCCAGTTTCTTCGGGTCGCAGCCGACGTTCAGGGCCGCGTTGACGTGGAGCCGCAGTTCATCATTTGACCTGGTTGCGGCAAGGACTGCGCAGGCCACCATCTGACGTTCCGGTAGGCTCAGGACAGGGCGGGAGTAAAGGGTGCCAGTGATGAACATCGAAAAATCGTTGGCAAGGTCCCGGTCAAACTCCTTCCACATTTTGTACGGCGGGTCCATTTTGATGCCCTTGCCGAAGAGCTTCTTCGCGGTTTCTTGAGTCCGTTTTCTTATATCCTCCTTGCTCATAGCCTCTCCTTTTCGGTACATTTTACCTCAGCTTGGACTTTTTTCGATTAGACAGATAAGTGTTTAGCGTAAATGTTAACAGGTTGTCAAAAAAAAGGGGGACATCCTCTATTCCTCCTATCAAGAAAAAAATGGACGATTAGCGATGTTAGTAACTATAACGTGGTGAGATTAGAGATTAGTGGAGATTGGGAGATTAGGGGACAAGGGGCTTCTATTTTGGTAGACTGATAATAATTTTTTTCTGTGTTATCCTCTGGGGTATGACCTTTTGATATCTTCATAGAGTTTACAAAATTTATGGTAATGGTATTCTTCTTTTCGGGTGGGCGGTGACCACGGGTCCAAGTACCGGGATAGATGTCATTGCCCCAGGGCGTCAGGACATAATCCTGTTTTCAGGAGCGCTGACATCAGTGTGGCACCGCCCCGCCTTTCCGGTGTCATTGCAGCTGACCTGGAAACCGCTACGCTCTTTACGGGTAGCTGAGCTCCAGCGTTGTGAGCCAAGAACCGAATGGAATACGTGATAAACAAGATGACCTCAGATGATTGGGGGCAAGTCCGTTCAATCTATCTCGAAGGCATTGCGACTGGGCATTCCACATTCGAGGCCGAGGCCCCGGATTGGGAGAAATGGCACTCAAACCATTTGCCAGAACCGCGGCTGATTGCCAGAGCGGGAGGGCGGGTTCTGGGATGGGCAGTGCTGAGCCCCGTTTCCGGTCGTCGTATGTATTCAGGAGTGGCAGAAGTCAGTCTGTACGTGGGTGCCCAATACCGAGGTGAAGGCATTGGCTCAGCGCTCCTTGCCGCCCTGATCGAGGCTTCGGAAAGAGCAGGAATATGGACACTACAAGGTGGGATTTTTCCGGAGAATACTGCAAGCCTTGCCCTCGTTAAGAAGCATGGGTTCAGAGAAGTCGGCCGAAGAGAAAAGGTGGGCAGAATGACCTACGGTGAACTTGCACGAACCTGGCGCGATGTTATTCTTGTTGAACGACGAAGCAAGGTGGTTGGAGTGGCCTGATAAGCTCACAACATGCCCAAAAGGGGAATAGCCTTGACATTGGACACATGATTTTCTTGTTCCTTTTGAAGAACAGGGGGCAGGCCTCAGCTTTTGACATTCCCGACTAACCCCTGATTTCTGCCCTATCAAATTCCCTTCCACTTATCCCGCCCAATCCTCAAGATCGCCATTAAATTTGACGGCTTCGTAAAAAGTCCATCTGCTGCGTTCCGCTTCATCCCCTGCCCTGTTAAATTGAAGGCAGCCATATCAACAGAGATGGGATATAGAAGCTGCTTGAAAACAGTAACATCAAACAAAGAAAATATTTAACAGGGTAAATCATTGCAGCGTACTTCTATGTACGCCTCATTCCTCAGGATTTGTGCGCCTTGCATCTGGATCTTTTTTCTTTGCCGTCTGATTCCGACTTTTTACGAAATGATCAATCCTTTGCTTCGGGAAAGGGGAGATAGCACAGTTCTTATCGAATCCATCATTCTGGGAATCATTCAGGGAATTACGGAATTTCTTCCCGTTAGCAGTTCAGGACACCTGGTAGTCTTCCAGGGCCTCTTCGGCGTGGAGGAGCCAAGGCTTTTCTTCAATGTGATGCTTCACGTTGGAACCCTCATCGCCATCGTCATCGTCTTCTGGAGGGATATCAGGGAAATCCCGAAGGGAATTCTTGCGGCCTTGGGCAAAAACCGTGGAACGAGTGGCCTCGCCTCGGCCCTTTGGAGATCGGCCCAGGTGAGGTTGGTCATATTGATCATTTTGGGAACGGTCCCTGTAGCATTGATGGGATTTCTTTTCAGGGAGATCCTCTCTTACCTTTTCGCCTCTCCGCTTTTTGTCGGTTTCATGCTCATGGTAACGGGAACCATTTTGTGGTTTACCAGGGGGAGGCCATCCGATTCCAAAGGAATGGATGAGATGGGGGTAATCGATGCCCTCATTGTGGGCCTGGTTCAGGGTTTTGCCCTCATTCCCGGGATTTCCCGCTCGGGCATCACCATCTCCTTCGGCCTCTTCAGGGGGATGGAGAGGGAGTGGTCGGGAAGGTTTTCCTTTTTATTGGCCATTCCTGCCATCCTTGGAGCCCTCCTCATGGAGTTTAAAATGCCATCGGAGTTGAGCAGCCAGGAGTTATTTTCCATTTTAGCGGGAACGGCCGTGGCGGTAGCCGTGGGTTACCTCTCCCTGAGGACATTGATGCATGTGGTGAAAAGGGGAAATCTGGCCGCCTTCTCCTACTACTGTTGGGGTGTGGGGGCGTTAACCATCTTTTTCTTTATGAGGTGGCCTTGGTAATAGTGGGAGCTTCCGGACCTTTGAGGGGTTTTCAGAACCATCTGTTGGTCGGGT
>JAUWDQ010000035.1 GCA_030608745.1 Pseudomonadota bacterium
GTTGGATGATCTTGAGGTTCAGGGTATAAAGCCCGAGGATTTGAAGGGTCTAAATGTTAAGCTTGGGGAATATGGTGGGTTGAAGGGCTTCTTTCTGGCGGTCTCTGGACATAATACGCTTGGAGAGTTAAATTTTGCTCAGGTAATGGCTGCTGATGCGTTAAAGAGGACGCAGGCTGAATATGATGCGTTTGAGGGTCAATTTAATTTACTCAAGGCGTCATCGATGGATTATATTTCTACGCTTGCCTTTGCTAAGACGTTAGTGGACGAGTACAAGTTCGATTTTATAGGAGTTAAAACGTTGGTTGATGCTGCTAAGAGATTTGGTTCAATCTCGGGAATCTTGAGTGCTATTCTATAATGTTGGTTATAGTCTCAGGACACCCAGGATTTTTTTCCTCGGTTCAGTCCACTTTTAGTCAAACATGCCTTGCCGAGAATTGGTAAAATAGTTACCGAGAAAGGGAGAGTGGGTAACGCGAACGATGTCTTGACTTGGAAGCCTCGAGGGTGATCGACCTGCGTGGGGGGATGAACAGTCCCCGTAACCATCCGATATCAAGCAGTATTTTCAGTACTTGCGTTTGAGTCCTGACTTCGGCGCATAATGGGCCCCATTTCCTCGGGGAACTTGGTACACTGCTCGTTTAGTTGCAACGTTGACTGAGAGCCAGTCCCGTGTATGACTTCGACCTTTATGAACCGGAGAGTCTTACCGATGCCCTGAAGCTGTTGGAGGAGGTCCCAGATACCCGGGTCGTGGCAGGCGGGACCGATCTCATGGTACTGATCAAGGATCTTCTCCTTCGTCCGTCAGTCCTGGTCTCCCTGGGAAAATCGAAGGATCTGGTCGGGATTGGAACCCACGACGACGGGTGGTGCGTGGGGCCCATGACCCCTTTGTGGCGCCTGGAACGTTCAGATGCCTTGCGTCGGACATATCCGGCGCTCCATCAGGCAATCCTCGCCCTTGCGGTGCCACCCATCCGCAACCAGGCCACCTTGGGGGGCAACCTCTGCCTGGACACCAAATGCATCTATTACAATCAGTCCCACGTATGGGAGAGAAATCTCTCCCGATGTTTCAAGGCCGGGGGAGATATATGCCACGTGGCACCGGCTGGTAAGCGTTGCGTGGGAGCCCTGGCCGCGGAGACCGTGGGTCCGCTGTGGGTATACGACGCGGAGTTGACCTTGACATCGGGACGGGGGAAGCGACGTGTTTCCCTGAAGGCGTTTTATACCGGAGATGGTCTGACTCCCCACGATCTGGCCAAGGGAGAGGTCCTGACCGAGGTGCACCTGCCCACCCCAGGACCCCGGTGTGGGGCCGCTTATTGCCGATTTGCGTACCGGAAAGCCCTGGAATTTTCGCAATTTAACCTGAGCGCGGTCATATGTTTGGATGATCGGGGAAGGATCGATGAAGCCAACCTCGTGGTGGGTGCTATCGGTCCACAGCCCGTTGAACTCAAAGAAAGCCTCTCCTCCCTCAAGGGCCAATACCCGTCCGGGGCCCTTTGGGCCAAAGCGGTAAAAAAGGCGGGTAGGGAGGCGGCCCGCCTGGCCCGTTCCCCCCGTCTGACACTCTACCTCCAGGAAGCCCTGTCGGCATACGCGGAGAGGCTCTTCAGAGAGGCCTTGGATCGGGCCAAGTCCAATGGGAGGTGAATGAGGCAGACATGAACAGCCAAAGGCCCGAAGCATTCCGTATGATCGGTCAGCGCATCCCGCGGGTAGACGCCCGGGACAAGGCAACGGGCCGGACACGCTATGTTGCGGACATTAAGGTGCAAGGCGCCCTCTTCGGCAAGGTCTTGCGCAGTCCCTACCCCCATGCGCGAGTCTTGAACGTAGATATCTCAAGGGCCGAGCGACTGCCCGGTGTCCGGGCTGTTGTAACCCATGCGGATACACCAGGGGTTCTGTACGGTTCGTACAGCTCCGGGATCAAGGACGAATTCATTCTGGCGAAAGACCGGGTGCGCTATGTGGGCGACGAGGTGGCTGCTGTGGCGGCTATCGATCCGGATATAGCCATGGAGGCCCTTACCCTCATTCGCGTGAATTACGAGCCCCTGCCCGGCTATTTCCATCCGGAGGAAGCCATGGCTGAAGGGACCGTGCCCATCCATCCTAGCGACCGGAACATAGCCTCCCACCGGCTGACTGTGCGCGGAGATCCAGACGCTGGCCTGCGTGAAGCGGACCTCGTTCTTGATGACCGGTTTGAAACCGATCTCCAGATCCATGCCTACCTGGAACCGGTGGCTTGCATCGTGGAGTATGACTCCCGTGACAGATTCCACCTCTGGGCCCCCATTCAGAATCCAAGCTGGTCCCGTATTATCTTTGCGGAGGCCATGGATCTCCCCATAGGGCGGTTTCATTGCGTCCAGACGCCCATCGGCGGCGCCTTCGGGGGAAAGTTGGAGCAGAAGCTCTACCTCATTGGTTTTTTGCTGGCGCGCAGAGCCAAAAGGCCCATCCGATTGGAGAATACAAGGGAAGAGGAGTTCCAGAGCTCCATGCCCCGAGTGCCCATGGTCATTTACCTTAAGATGGGCATGCGCAAAGACGGCCTGATCACGGCCAAAACGCACCGGATTATTGCCGACAACGGGGCATACGCCAAATACGCTCCAGGCGTGGTCAACTTGGGTACTTACCGTATCGATGGGTTATATCGCATTCAGAACGTGCGAAACGAGTGCATCCTGGTCTATACGAACCGACCTCCTACCTCGGCCTTCCGGGGATTCGGCAACCCTCAGATTACCTTCGCCGTTGAGAGTATGATTGATGTACTCAGCCGGAAGCTCGGTTTGGATCCGTTGGAGGTTCGCATCAAGAATGCAGCGCTTCCGGGTGACGTGACCGCCCACGGGTTCCGGTTCACCTCCTGTGGATTCAGGGAGTCGTTGGAGGAAGTCGGCCGGATGATGGATTACCAGCGCGTCAGGAGGGAACGGGGACCTAATGAAGGTATAGGCCTGTCGGGCACAACCCATGTGTGTGGCAACCGGGGTTTCTTTCCTCTTTTCGATGGATCCACAGCCATAATTAGAGTAGACGAGGGAGGCAATGTACGGGTCATCCCCGGTGAGACCGACGTGGGCCAGGGTCTCCTTACGACTTTCGCCATGATTGCTGCGGAAGCACTGGGCGTTGTCTTGGACCGGATCAGGGTGGACGAGGGGGACACGGATCTTTCGGCCTTCGGCCTCGGCACATGGGGGGACCGAGCTACCTTTATCGGTGGCAACGCGGTGCGGCTGGCCGCCCTCGAGGCGAAGAAAGAGATCCTCAGAGTCGCGGCCGATATGCTGGAGGCGAACGTAGAGGACCTGGACATCCACGAAGATCGGATCATTGTCAAGGGCACGCCCAGCCGGAGGTTGGATTTTGAAGAGGTGACCGCCCGTGCGGTATACACTCAGGGGGGCTCCCCAATTATGGGTAAGGGAACGTTCATCCCCGAGTCCGATGGGGCGGATAGCACTTTATACGGCAATATATCGGGCACCTACGCCTTCGGAGCTCAGGGCTGCAAGGTCCGTGTTGACCCCAGGACCGGGGAGGTAGAGATCCTGGAGTTTTACGCCGCTCACGACGTGGGGAGAGCCATAAACCCCATGGCCTGTGAGGGACAGGTCGAGGGATCCGTAGCCCAAGGGATAGGCTACGGGCTCTTGGAGAAGGTGGAATATAAGGATGGGGTCATGCTCAATCCGGGATTTTTACACTACCGGGTCCCAACCGCCTTGGACGTGCCCAAGATGTGTACGGCCTTGATCGAGTCCATCGACCCGGCTGGTCCCTTTGGCGCCAAGGGCGTGGCCGAACCGTCTATGACGCCCACGGCGGCCTGCATCGCCAACGCCATTTACAATGCCGTGGGTGTGCAGATTAAAGAGATTCCCGTTACACCGCAGAAGGTCTTGAAAGCCCTTAAGGACAAGAGATGAAGCCAGTGAAACAAGAGATCATGGTGACCATCAATGGCGAGCTGAATCGATTTTTGATCAGAACGAACACGTTCCTACTGGACCTTTTACGGGACGAGCTGGGACTGACTGGGGCCAAGCGGGGCTGCAACAAGGGGGAGTGTGGAAGTTGCACTGTGCTTTTGGATGGCCGGCCGGTGCGCTCCTGCTTGTTCCCGGCAGTCATGGCCGATGGTCGCCAAGTGGTAACCATCGAAGGGTTGGAGGGACCAGGAGGTAAACTTCACCCCCTTCAGGAGGCTTTTATCCAACAGGGGGCTATTCAGTGCGGATTTTGTACGCCTGGGATGATACTCACCGCCAAAGGCCTTTTGGACGAAAATCCGAATCCCGCCGAGGAGGAAATCCGTCGGGCTATCAGCGGCAATATCTGTCGATGTACGGGTTATGTCAAGATCATAGATGCCATTCGGACTGTGGCCCGAAAAAAGAGAGGTGTGATTAAGTAACCATTTTCTCAAGCGTCTTTTAAGGACTAATTCCCCACCGAACTGCATGTTCTTTCGTAAAATCTTTCTCAAGGAGATCTCTTTGCCGTGTATTGTGTATTGATATCTTCTGCATAGCCGAGTCGTTAAAGGGTGAAGTAATGTGCAAATAGACTCATAAAACGCCTGGGATTCCACAAAATCGACCTTTTCCTTACGTATTCCTTGATAAAGAGGATAAGGGCTGTAGCGGAGAGACAGCTCCTTAACCGAATCCGGTCCATTGTCCCGTGTGCTTTGGAGGTCGGACACCTGTTTGTGTGGAGATTCCTGAGGGTCGCCTTCATATCCTGCTACATCCGGACATACAAGGGATCTCAGGGGCAGCCTCCGCGTTGTCGAGCCAAAATGCCTGGAATAACTTGTCGAATGCCTCGAGATCTTCTTTTCTCGAAACAACAGTAAAGCGAAGGAGATGGTAAAATTCATCAACATCCGAAATATCGATGAGGTGGATACCTCTTAATACGTCCAATACCGAAGAGAAAGATATTGGGATTCCATTTTCCTTCAGCAGCCGGCCACGTCGTGGGTGGTATCGCCATCGTCCATAGGCGTAAGGAATTGGCCCAGTTGCGCTGGTTCATCCTGCACCCGACCTATTGCGGCCTTGGGTTGGGAAGAGAGCTCATGATATGTGCAGTGGATTTCTGCAAGGATAAGCAGTACAAGAAGATTTTTCTCTGGACGTTCGATGAGCTCCACGCTGCAATCCACCTCTATCGATCCTTCGGATTCGAAAGGGTAAAAACGAGATCTCACCTGCGCTGGGGCCGGAACCTGACCGAGGAACGCTACGAGCTGGATCTCCAAGGGGTAGCGCGATCGCTCGCATCATAACCGGCGATATCCTTGAAATGAAGGAAGATCGGACGTGGATGGCTATGGTTGTTTTTCCAAAAATTGACTTGAGTCAAGGATTCTAGTTCTCAGGTGGTATAAAGATTTTAATAAACCTGGGAATTGGGTTTGTTAACGTTATTTGCCAAGAAGGGCTTAGATATAAGGAGGTATAGCCATGAAAGACAAAATCAAATGGGGAACTGAGATGGATGGGGCTCTGGCCCGGGCCCGATCTGAAAAGAAGCACGTATTGCTCGACTTTTTTAACCCCGGTTGAATTGGTTGTCAGCAGATGGATGCCGTGACGTATCCAGACAGCAAAGTCGTCAACTTCATCAACGAGAATTTGATCCCGCTCCAGGTTCAATTCGATGCCCAGCCCTTGGCCTCGGATTTTCATATCAAGTGGACGCCTACCCTCATTACCCTTGATGCCGACGGTAAGGAACACCATCGAACGGTTGGCTATCTCGCCCCTGATGAACTGATTCCATCGTTGCTTCTGGGCATGGGGAAGTCCTGTTTCGAAAACGAGCGATTCGATGAAGCTACCACATACCTGGAAAAGATCCTGGCGGATCATCCCAAGAGCGACTCGGCTCCTGAGGCACTCTATCTACGCGGGGTCTGTCGTTACAAAAACACTCACGATCCCAAGCCCCTTAAGGAGGCCTATGAACAACTCAGGGACGAATATCCATCGAACGAGTGGACGAAGCGGGCATATCCATATCGTCTCTTGTAAAGAGGCGCTCGTCTAGGTAAAGGAGGTAAGAAAATGAGGAAATTAGGGGAATTCTTTCAGGCTGCCGACTGGAAGACGGAAAAACACGTCCCAGTGATTGAATGCCCGGATGCGGTAAAGAGCAAAGAAAGGTTTGAGATCAAGGTTTCCGTTTGAGATTGATTGATCACCTCCCAAGGCAAATACGGTTTCCCCGTCCTGCTTGCAAAGAGGCCCTTTAAGAGAAGCAATTTCCATAAGAACTGATAAAGGAATGCCATTGGTCAACGAATTTGTGACTTTGTGAAATCTTGATTGGTTTTTGGTATAATATATTCATGAATCTGAGCACCATTGCCCGGGAAATTCGCGTCTGCACCCGATGTAATCTCCATAAGGGTCGTCAAAGGACCGTCCCTGGTGAGGGCCCAAGTTGGGCTAGGGTTATGCTTGTTGGAGAGGCTCCGGGGAGAGAAGAGGATATTCATGGCAGGCCTTTTGTAGGGCGTTCCGGAAGAATGTTGGATGAAATCCTGAAAAAGGCCGGCCTGGGAAGGGATGACCTTTTTATCACCAGTGTGGTTAAATGTCGGCCCCCAAAAAACCGCGTCCCCCGAAGGTCGGAATGGGAGACATGTATTCAAGCTCATCTCCGGCGCCAGATTGATGTGATCGACCCGACCATCATCTGTCTCTTAGGAGGGGTTGCCACCAAGGCCCTCCTGGGGAAGTATCGGTTATCGGAACAGAGGGGAAGGGTATTTCGGAGGGAAAGGCGGAGCTTTTTCCCCACCTACCATCCAGCCGGTGCGGGAAGAAACCGCTCTTGGTATCGGGCTTTTTCTGAGGATATGGATAAACTTCACAGTTTGGCACAATCCAAATGATACGATCCTTCCATCGCAATTCGAATACCAAGGAAATGCCCAGGGCAGAAATGACCCTGAATTTTAGGAGATCTTCGAAATAATTCTTCAAAGGATTTTGCAATTTAATAACTGTTCCTCCTCCAGCATGGAATTGCTATTCTAGATCCGAGATTTTATGACGGCAAGTTCCAGTTGATCAGCGGCATCTTCGGCTCTGTCTGATGTCTCCACGATAGTGTCAAGACAAAGTCTCAGATGGACCTTGTGACCCCAGTCAAGGGAAGTGGTAAAGATCTGCCGCGTCAGGTCCCACTCGATCTTATCTACGTCAGATTCTTTGATGCCAACCTGTTTCGCTTTTTCCCGTATAAGCTTAATTTTGCCTCCTTCCCCAAGGTAGTTCAATATGGCCTCCTTGAGGGGACCGAGAATGCCGAACGATTCGTGGGTTACGCGAAGAAATTGGGGCTTCAATTCCTCGGGGATATCAGGCCGCTGATCCAGAAAGAAATCGCAGCAGGCTTCTGCGGCATCACATACCTTATCAATCCTCTCTACCACATTATAAATATCCTCTCGGATCATAGGCAAATAAGCTCCTGAATAGAGCTTATCCCGGATGTTGTAGCGGACAAAATCGGTTTGTGTCTCAATGCCGTCCACCTTGAGTGCCAGAATCTTTGCCTTAGGTATCTCGCCTTTGAGATAGGTTTCAACCGTTTCCACAGTTGTTGTCAGGCACTCCTCTACCGTATTAAGATGCTTTAGGATGAGATCGATCACCTTTTTTTCCTTTTTGAAGATCACCTTTATCCCTCCTTCCGAGAAGTTTTTTCCCGCTGGAATACCTCCGGCTAATAATCGTACCAAATCAAATGGCTCTTTACAAATGTCTCCAAATCGGAAATGTATTCTCAGCCAATTAAGATGGATAACCTCACCTCGTTCATCGATGCTATCGACCCGGTGTAGTTCCTCCGGTCATGGTGATAAGCCAGATTTTAGGGGATATCTGGATTTGCCCGGGGAGATGGGAAGCATCACCGGGATGAGGCTGGTTTTACAGTACCAGTTGATTGAATTGGCTTTGGACTCATCGGTTTAGTTCCGATATAAAGATGGGTAATTCCCAGGGTGAGGGAATGTTTTTGCACTTGTTTCAGACCGGCTTCATCCATCAATCTGACAAAACCTTCTGGTGTGGGGAAATGCGTAATCGAATCCGCGAGATAGTAATAGGCAACAGGATTGGGGGAGAAGGGTCGTGCAAGGTTGGGCAGCATTCGATTCAGGTAGATGTGATAGATTCCTTGCATAAGCCGATTACGCGGGAATGTCATTTCGAGCACCATCACCTGACCGCCTGGCACTACTACCCGCATCATCTCGCGTAATGCACGGATTTTATTCGGTATATTCCGGATGCCAAAGGCGATCCCGGTCACATCGAAACTGTTGTCGGGGAAGGGTAGGTCGAGGGCATCGCTCGTGACCAGCCGGATTTTATCTGACAGATGTCTCTTTTCAATCTTGAATCGACCTAAGTCCACCATTTCCTGAACAAAGTCCACCCCCGTTACCTGAATGCATGGATGCCTCTGGGTGGCATCGATAGCTAGGTCGGCTGTACCGCTACCTACATCCAGAAAGCGGTAAGTGCGAAAGAAGCGCATTTTCTTCACGGCGGAGCGGCGCCAGACAATATCCCGCCCGAGGCTGAGAAGATGGTTTAAGAAATCATACTTTCCGGTAATGGTAGAGAAGATTTCCCTTACCATACCAATGTGCTCAGCCTCCGTAAGTTCCGTCACTAAAGGATATTTCTGCCTTGGCGCTTTTTTCATCCGCAGAATCTTTTCTCTAACCGGTTTCGAGAATGCTGTAAAACCTATTCCCACGGGTCCCATTTATCGATAGTGGTACACCAGCCGGAAGAGGTATTTTTCCCCCCTTTCGTAGCATCCGTGGGTGACTGGATAGAACTCGAATACGATGTGGTTAAGGATTACCAGCGGGTTACCGTGTAAAGTGGGATTAGTTCCTTGAGCAATTCCGCGGAACGATGCGGATTGTAAATGCCGCATGTGCAGGGTTCTGCCAAAGTCAAACTGCCTTCCCAGCAACTGAGTTTCCCCGTCTTCACCTTACGGATCACATCCCGGACTAGGTCGGGAGATACCATCCCGTGTCCGCACATGGTGATGAACTGCCGTATATCAGGGGGAGGAAGACGGCCAGTTCGTCCATGAATTCCGAGGGAAAGGTTGATGGTGTGAGGATTCAACCCAATCTCATTAGCTATTTCCCGTATCTGGTCGATGAGGCCGCTCACCACCACTGAAATACCCTCATCAGCCTCTTTGATTCGTATCAGAGCTTCTTTTAGTTTTTCTCTGCTATTGAATGTACAATATACACGGGCGCCATCTCTGACGCTGTCCAGCACTTCATCCGGAGTTACACCGCTATAGAGGTTGCGACGTAGAGTAGAGACAATCATATTGGAGGGACCCGCCAGATAAACCAGCTCCATCAAATGGCGTACCTTGGGACTGCTCCCAGCATAGTTGAATCCTCGCGCTGGGTAGATGAAAAGGCATAAGTCCCGCTCTAATGAATCCAGTGTCCCTTCTCTATGCAGACTATGTGTCATGCACCCTCCTATTCCCAAGCTCGTCCAAGCCCCATGTTGATCTTGGCATTGGGTCTCCACGAGAGTTCCTCAGATTCGATGACGTCCAATACTTCCTGGGGTACCTTAAGCCCCGGTTCCAGCTGAGTAATGACATCCAAACAAAAAACGCTGTCAATTTTCCGGGCCACTTTTTTTATCGTCCGCAGGACATGGCGTAGTCGATCCCGCTTCACCTGTATTTCAATGATTGCACTAAGCACCCGTTCCCCCATCAGCTCAGGTTTCAAGTCTCCGGTAGTTTGATCTCGAATCATGGAACAAATTGGATTGTTTGGTTCGATTTCATTGATCCCGGCCCTGGCCCGCGCGCGGGTGATTTTCTGGATGTTCTCCAGATCCATACCGATGGTGGGCCGGCCCACTTCGATGGCGATTCCTACCTCATCGGGGCCGCATCTGTTCGTTGCGTCGTTGGTCTTGGATTCCTCGGTTCCGCGACCTTGAATCTCCGTGAGAGCGTGGGTGGCATTGGGATCGCTGAAGTACTTTCGAAGCGCCCGGGGGTATTCATATATATGAGGGTATTCCTCGATCGCATCCACGGGACATACTTCAACCCGCAGGCAGCAGCCACACTCATAGCAGGCGTCTTGGTCCACAACGCTTTTAAGGTTCTCGAAATGAATCGCACGTGTCGGGCAGTATGGATGGCAACGTCCACAACCCACGCAGATTTCCCTGTTGATAATCATGCTCTTACCTGTGGTTTAAGAACCATTCCAGTATTTCCTCCGCATTAGCGGGATGGTCGTAGTGAGTCAGGAGGCCGCCACCGGCTGCGAGCTTGTCCGCCAGGAAGTTACGGACCCTTTCGCTTCCCCAGAGGGGAAGCGGTACCGCAACGCAGACTTTAAGCCCCAGGCCGGCCAAGCCGAGTGCTACCGCCAGATCCCTACAGGCCTTCAGGCCCGTGAAACAGATTCCCTGGAGACTTTCCAGCCTCCCGGAAACGGCCAAGGCCTTCAGGGCCAACAGGGGACCCTGATACTCATCAAGGATCCGAGCTGCGTGGTCCTGCCCCTCTGACGCGAATCCATTCTTGATCATCCACAGTGCGGCATCACCCCATCCTGCAACCAGGTATCCTTCTGCCCGTAGGGCAGAAGTCAGCTCCACCGGAATCCATCCAAAGGAGTGCTGGGGAGTGTCCGCTCCACCCAGGAGTGCAAGTCTGGCGTGGAACTTCTCTTTTCTTAACAAGGATTCCAGGTCCTGGGCGGTCATAATCACACGGGCTTTATGCACAAGGGAAGGGTCCGGATCGAAGCTTGTTTCAGAGGGTATGCTGTAAGCCTGACGCGCAAGACGCAGGATTTCTCCTGTCTCCTGAACCTCCTGGGACTCAACCAAGGGCACATCAAGGCGCTGGCATAGATCGGATATGGTTGGATCCGCTCCCGACCCGAGTAGAACGAGGTTGATTTTCCCTGAGATTAACGATAGTTCCGCTTCTCCCGAGGTGCATGCATACGGCAAAAAGCCGTCATTCAGTCGAATCCAATCTCCTAGCGAGACCAGTTGCACCCGAACCGATGATTTCCGTGAAGATTCCTTGAGGAGGGCTTCAATGAGCTCGCGGGGAGGGTGCCCACATATCCCTATGGTGATTTTATCACCTGCGAGAAGCCCATAACCTGCCTTGCATAGCAGGCTACCTTGGGCATCTAAGGAAGTCTGCCTTTGTTCTAACAGTCCCAGGGTAATGATTCCCAAGCGCAAAGCTTGAAGGACCATTTGTTCAGGAGTTTCCTGGGGCCTCTGCAAAAGGGAGGTTGTCCGGTAGATTTCTCCCACGGATAGGCTGTCACCTTCAAGATTTTTGAGGGCCTGAGTGGCCATTTCATCCAGGGGTGCAGGCAAGGATACCTCCGATATCGTATCAGGCGCAGGGATAGTGTTGAGTGCCTCCAAAGCCCCAATAAGGGAGAGACGAAGGAGCAATGCGGCCACCATACCATCCCTGTCCAGTCCGCAAAGCCCATGGTCAGGACCGCGACCAAAGGGATCGATCCGGCAGGGTCCCTGCAGACATCCGTAGGGACAACTCAGGCCCACGCGCAAGAATCCGTCCTGGGGCTGAAGCTTTTGGTATCGCTCCCAGTTGAGATCAAGGCCCCGGTCGGCTGCGGAGCGGAGCAGTTCCTGGCTGACCGGATCCACTGTTTTCATATGAATCGCTTCCATGGCGATCAATTCTCCCAAATTGTTTATGAGTAGGGAAGATGAAATGGTTTTTTAGCTGCCGAGATCGCAACGCATACGGCCCTCTTCCTTGCTTGATCCAGCATCGGTTTTCGCCTCGATTCGCCTTTTCTCCCGGTACATTTCCTCGATTTTATCCTTATCGACCACCTCCAGGGCTCGCGTCGGACAGACCTCTACGCACACGGGATGTTCCATATACGTGCAGCGATCACACTTGAGGGCAAATTTCCTCTCGGGCCAGGGGAAAATCACCCCGAAGGGACAGAGCATGACGCATGTCCAGCAGGCGATGCAGCGATCTTCCCGAACGACCACAATTTCATTTTTCGGATCCCGGACCAGCGCCCCGCTGGGGCAGGCGTTCAGGCAGGGCGCTTCAACACACTGGCGGCACTGGATCGTAAGGCAAGCGTCATTGGTTCTCTCGACGCGAAGACGAGGTTTAGGGACTGGCGTCTCCTGGACTGCTTTCGGAAGTGTCTTGCCGCTGCTTCCCCTTTCGACGGCACAGTACAGTTCGCAGGTCTTACAGCCTGTGCAGCGGTCCAGGTGAACTCCAATTACTTTCATGAAGGACTCCTCTGTTCTCCTGTCAATCTTCAGGAGGGCCTTGTCCGTCACCTTGTTCCATCAGTAAGTGAGGGAGGCACCCGGTAAAACCCTCCGCTGGGCAGTAGGGATGGCCCCTTTCAGATCCTACACACGTATCATCTATGATTACCTGACCACCGCGCCTTTTGTCATTCCCCGGCCTATACATTCCATACCGACAAATGTGGTCCTTTTCGTTTGGTTAATATAACACGGAACATCACGGAAAGCATAGGGGGGAACGATTTTTTTATAAATTACACGGTAACTAACGAAATCGACAACTTGGAGCCTCGAAGGATGTAACTTTATCGTTTCGAACTATGGCTAATTTCTTCTTGACAAATTTGAGGAAGGCCAATTATCTTTTGAACCTTGATTCTTATCGCCATCATTACGCCTGTTGCAGATCCCTTTCTCAAGAGGTAAAAAGGAGAATTATGAACCAGTTAATCCTTGAAAGGAAGATACGAAAACATTGGAGGTGCTGAAGAATGTATGAACTTGAAATTATTCAAACGGCAGAAAGACTGGTAAGGGAGGTTATGGGAGTAAAAGAAGAGGATCAGGTACTTGTGGTCACCGATGTAGCCAAAATAACGGTGGGAAAGGCCTTTACAATAGCATGTAGGGCTTTAGGAGCCGAAACCGTCATGGCGCTCATGCCTTTGACCGGGGAGCATGGAAACGAACCACCGGTTACGATTGCAGCAGCAATGAAAGCGGCTGATGTCGTTTTCGCTCCGACTACCCATGCAATTACGCATACGAGGGCTAGATTGGAAGCATTTAGAGCGGGAACGAGGATTGCTATTCTCCGAGGTGTAGATGAAGATATGATGATAAAAGGAGCAATGACCGTTGATTTTCAGGAGTTAAGAGCAAGAACCGAGAAAGTTGTCCACGTACTGTCTGAAGCCGACGAAATCACGGTAACATCTTCTGCTGGAACGGATGTAACCTTCAAGATTACTCATAGAAAGGCTTTTTCTCTTGATGGTTATTTTCACGAGGATTATGGTTTTGCCGTATTGCCACCGGGTGAAGCCCCTACTTGTCCAGTAGAAGGTACTACAAATGGGACAATTGTTTTTGACTATTCTATGGATAGTCTTGGTAGGTTGAACACGCCTCTTGCGCTCAAAGTGAAGGACGGCAAAGTCGTCTCCGTTAGCGGAGAGAGTGGAGAGGTTCATGCTATTGAGGGGCTATTCGAACGAGATCAGACTGCTCGCAATATTGCAGAATTTGCTATAGGGACAAATCCTAATGCCCGCTTGATCGGAAACCTGGCAGAGGACAAGAAGCTCCTCGGTACTGTCCACTTCGCAATCGGGGACAACAAGTCTCTCGGAGGAGAAGTTGAAAGCAGCGTCCATCTTGATGGTGTCATGTTAAAACCGAGGGTGATCGCGGATAAGAAAATTTTGGTTGAAGATGGGAAAATCTTTATTTGATAGATGTTCATCCTGCGTGAAGATGGAGTGAAATTTTTCTTGCTTCGCGCAGGGAAGCACCTCCATACCTCTTTTATCTGTCCGTGTGAGGGATACGCCGAGATTTGGACCCCTATCCCGCTTTCTTTATTCCGTGAAACAATTCACTCCCGGCGCCGGGATAAACCTTTCGTTCTTCCCGCGGCGTGGTTCGTTCTACTGGGGGCCACTTATCGAAGTTCGGCTCCGATCCCTCCCGGGTCACAGCCGAAGGGGCGGAGTCCGCCATCTGCGGGTTCTTACGGACATCAACATCCTCTACATTGTGGCTGAACTCGATGGGGATTCCGTTGGGGTCGAAGGCGTAGATCGAGTGGATGAAGCCGTGGTCGATTACGTCCGAAACTCGGAACCCGGCAGCAGAGAGTTTGTCCTTTAACTCCCAGAGGTCCTCCTCGGCTTCTACCCCAAAGGAGACGTGATCGAAGATGAAGGGTCCCGTAACGGGCCGGCCATGGTCTTTATGGGGAACGGTTTCGACCCCGGGCCATTCGAAAAATGCAATGAGATCGTCTTCTGAGATTTCGAAAAAGTAGTGCCTGTAGCCGGATTGCCCCAATCCGGCGACCAATCTCATGCCCAGCAAGTCCCTCCAGAAGCGGATAGTCCTGTCCATGTCTCCCGTTGCCATCGCCAAGTGATTAATGCCATTGAATTTTATCATGGAGAATCCTCCTCGAATGGGATTAAGGATTCACCCAGCAAACCTTTATTCCCTGGGAAGGATACTCTTTAAAGAGATATGGGTCAAGTAGGCAAGAGATTGAGAAAAACCCGGTCGGGCTCATTCTCATCTGAAATTTTTCTCCTTTTTTGGCTATAATGAAAGTGATGTGGTAAATTCTTTTTCTCGAAGGTCCAAGGAAAATGGCAAATGGAAATGAGAAACGGTATGGGGTGAAATCAATGGAGGGATTGAGCAGGAGGGATTTTTTGAGGTATACTGGGGCCGCTGGAAGTGCGTTATTTCTCGGAATTGCTAGAGGAGGGTTGGTTATGGCAGATACTATGAGCCATGTGGCATTGGTGAAGACGGATAACCGGAAGCACGGGGTAAAGGCCTCGTTGGACACATTGAAGATGAATCCTGTAAAAGGCAAGGATGTCCTTATTAAACCCAATTACAACACCGCTGATCCTACTCCAGGTTCTACGCACAACGACACCTTGGTAGCCCTGGTGGAGGAAATCTGGGAGATGGGGGCGAAATCCATCAGCCTCGGGGAACGAAGCTATCC
>JAUWDQ010000180.1 GCA_030608745.1 Pseudomonadota bacterium
TCTCTTGCGTAGCACATTCGAACTTATCTGTCAAATGATTTTATGCAATGTGTCACGCGAATCGTCTCAATCCGATAGATTCCTCTTCTGAATTCATGTCATTGGTATTATTTCGAAATGCTGTTCTTCTTCAGGGGACCACACGCATCGCTCTCATACCTTCTTTATTCTATGCCACCTTTTCCATCTTAAGCCTCGTCAGCGATTGATCAAAGGCATGAATAACCTTTTCTATGTCTTTCTCCGTAAGTGCAGCGTTCAGAAACATTGTTCCGGTCCCGCCCCCCGAATAATCAACACCATTTAGTAGCATGGCTAGATGAAGCTTACGTCGCACCTTTAGCGGGCTACCCGCATCTAGCTTGGCTAAGTCAGGGCAATGACAATTCTCCCCGTCGCATTTGCCAAGGTAAGGACAGTCATGGGATAGGAAAGATCGGGCCGTCGAAAATCGTCCGTGTACACAACCCGATATATCATGCTTCTTGATTACCTCGTTCATGCCTTTTCTCAGCATGGTCCCCAACTTATTAATGTATCTTTGGGGCTCACCGTCTGCTAAAAGCCTTAGGTAAGCTAATCCTGCAGCAGACACAACAGGGTTACCACTGTGGGTGCCTTGACTTATCACACGACGATACCGATTTCGCTCCTGATCATCGGTAAAGGAAATCAATTCCATTATGTGTCTTTTGCCTACCACTGCTGATAGAGGTAGACCCCCACCAATGGTTTTGGCAAGTGTTGTTAAATCGGGAGTCACCCCAACAATCCCTTGTACCCCGTGTGGCCCATAGCGGAAACCTGATATTACCTCATCGAAGATGAGTACAATACCTTTATCTTCAGTTATGCGCCGTATCTCTTTAATGAACTCAGGGTTGAAGGGCAAAATAAAAGCATGCCCAGTAGGATCCATGATCACACATGCAATATCGTCATTTTCCCTGATCAGCCTTAGTACTTCCTCGCTGTTGTTGTGATCTGCCAGGAGCACATTGCACATGGATTCTTTAGGCACACCTATCGACATTGGGGCTTCATAGGGAGGTCTAACACCAACAACACCCTCATTCCAGTAGCCGTGAAAGTGACCTCGAAACTTGATCACTTTATTCTTCCCCGTATATGCTCGGGCGAGTCGAATCGCAAGCATATTTGCCTCTGTGCCTGACTGCATGTATCTCACTTCCTCAGCACTGGGAAGCAACTCCACTATTAACTCTGCAAGTTTAAGGGAAAGCTCGTGGCAAGAACTGTAGTGAAAGCCCCGTTTAATTTGCTGACTGACCGCAGCGACAACGGAGGGAGGATTATGGCCCAGTACAAGTGCCCCGTGACCGCTCCATAGGTCGATGAGTTCATTCCCATCGATGTCCCATTTTCTCGCCCCTTGACCCCTTTCTACGTAGAATGGAAAGGGTCTAATAAACCGGGAGTCATGTTCAATTCCACTGGGCATTACTTTGCCAGCCCTATCGTAGAGACTCTTAGACTTTTTCCGGGTCTCTTGGTATTCCTCCTCTATTGTCATTCCCTTCCTCCTTCATAATTATTATTTTTTTGGGGGTGGTTTTGCTTTACTGGTTGGCAGCAGGCTAATTGCTAACCCCGAGACTAAACCCAATACTAAACTAATGTCAATAAGGAAAAGGGGACAGGCTACTTTCTTATTGGACGATTCCGAGGATCGCACGAGGTTGAGTAGATGGGTTTGTTTACGATATCGTTGATCGTTCGCCCTGGTTTTAGTACTCCTTTTCATGATCAACTACCCCTTCAAGTTTTTTCCCCTCTTCAAATCGTTCTAGGTTCTCGATGAATATCTTTGCGATATCCTCGGGAATGCTCGGCCCCGATATGTGAGGGGTAATGATCACATTATCCAGATCCCACAATGGATGATCTCGGGGCAGTGGCTCTTCATGGAAAACATCCAGAACAGCTCCAGCAATAGAGCCTTGCTTAAGTGCCTTCAACAAAGCATCTTCCTGTACCAAGGGCCCTCGAGAAACATTAATGAGGTAGGCGCTTTCCTTCATCATCGCAAATTCTCTTTCTCCCAGTACGCCCTCATTTGCATCAGTAAGGGGAACTGTCACCACGACAAAATCGGACCTGCCCAAGAATTCCTCGATTTCCGTAGGTGAATACTCCTTGCTCACATAGGGCAACCGTTTTTCTTGTTCGTCTAATCCTATGACCACGGTTCCCATGAGATGGACTTGGTAAGCAATATGGGCCCCTACTGATCCCAACCCCATCACTCCCACGGTCTTACTCCGAATCGAATCCACCAAAAAGGGTTCCCAGCGTTTCCGTTCCTTATTAAGAAAGGTTTTTTTCATGCTCTGGGTAATAGCGAGAATGTACCCCACCACGTATTCGGACATAATGGGGCCAAAAACACCTCTTATTTTGGTAAGCACCACATTGGGAGGTAGCAGATTGGACCGAGCGAAGTTCTCCACCCCCGCACTCGTGGATTGAATCCATTTCAGATTCCTCGCCTTGGCGACGAGTTCTCCCGGGAACGTATGTGCGGAGAAAATGATATCTGCCTCATCTATGAATGTTTCGATCTGGTCTCTATTTTTACAGACTAACAACTGGAGGTCTTGTCGAACTTCCCTCACCAGCCTTTCGTATCGGTCCACATACTCTGGAATGTGATTGTAGATTAATACTTTGTACTTTGATTTCACGATAATCCCCCACTTTTACAACAGATTTAACTGACGGAACACCCTTTGAATATGTTCTGAATCGAACATAGCCCGTTTAACACAAGGGGTTTCCAAAGTCAATGGCTTTTACCCTGATCCACCATCAAGGCATCATCTGCAGCGTTGCCTTCGATCGCTCCTCCTTGCGGCGTATTGCTCCATACGCCTCAGTCGTCGTTCCTCGGCGCCTTGCATCTAATACCTTGCTGGTGATCAGGAATACTCCATAACCTGGTGATTTCAGTTTTAATACCTAAATTAGACGGTGGATTTTGTTTTTATTCCTCTCCAAACTCGGCCCTTCTTGGATGAGACAGTCTGAAAGAGTCTCTGGATGGGAGGGTAGTCTGTGATCGTTTCCTCCCTGCGTGGGAAGCTGGTTGAGCCCTTTGATCTTTCCCTATCCCTTTAGTGAGCCGCCCAAAATTCCACGGACGAAATAGGGTTGTAAGGTGGAGAAGATGATGAGGGGCAACATCATGGAGATAAAGGCCCCCGCCGGAAGCAAGTGCCAATTCTCTCCCAAAGAACTCATCATGCTGCTGATGTGCATCGTCAATGGGGCCACATCCCTGGTTCCACCCAGGTAAATGAGGGCCACCAAAAGGTCATTCCAGACCCAGAGGAACTGGAAAATCGCCAATGAGGCGATGGAAGGGATCGAAAGCGGCACCACGATGCGGTAGAAGATGACAAATTGGGAAGCCCCATCCAGTGAAGCCGATTCGAAGAGATCCCTCGGCAAAGCCTTGAAGAAGTTTCGGAGCAGGTAAATCGCATAGGGGAGGCCATAAGCCGTATGGGCCAACCAGACGCCAAGAAAAGTCCCTGCCAAATGAAGCCCCTTGTAGAGGCGGAGTATAGGGATCAAGGTCATCTGGAGTGGCACTACCAGTAAGCCCACTACGATGATAAGCAAAAGGTTTCGCCCCGGAAACCTCATCCATGCCAGGGCGTATGCTGCAAATGATGCAATTACGATGGGAATGAGGGTCGACGGGATGCTGATGATGAGGCTATTGAGGAAGGCTCTTCCAATGCCTTGGCCTGTGATGATATCCCCGAGGATGGAGCGGCTTTTATCCGAGGCCTTTTCCTCACCATAGTGGGTTTGTCCCGTAAGGACGTCCATGTAATTTTCTACGGTGAATGCAAAGGGCGACTTCAGAGCCGTCCACCAGCCCGTTGCTATGATATCCCGACGGGAACGAAATGAATTCGCCAGCAGCCCAAAGGAGGGAAGGGTCCACATGAGGCAGATCGAAATGATTACGATATGGAGGAGGCTCCGGGAGAGCCTTCTGCCCACCTTGCCGGTCATTGCACGGCCTCCTGAGCCCTGAAACGCCGCATGTTAAATACTATCACTGGGATGACGGCTAACAACAAGATGATCGCGATGGCGCTGGCGCGTCCGAAGTGATGGTAGTTGAACATTTCCTTATACATGCGGTTGGCGATGACCTCCGTTCCCAGGTTGCCATTGGTCATGACGTATACGATATCGAATACCTTGAGCACAATGATGACCATAGTCGTTGCAACGACGAGGATAGTGGTTCTCATCATGGGCAATATTATGCGCCAGAAGATTCGCCATTCGCTTGCTCCATCGATTCGCGCCGCTTCCAGGATCTCGACGGGAATGCCCTTCAAGCCTGCGGATAGGATCACCGTGCAGAAGCCCGTCCATACCCAGATGCCAACCCCGATGAGGGCGAAATTGTTTACCCTTGTGTTGACGAGCCAGGCGACGGGTTTGAAACCGAGAAGGTTGCTCAAAAGAGCGTTCATAAGTCCAATCTGGTCCATGCCGGCTGGCCTAAATTCGAACATAAACCTCCAAATCACGCTGGCCGCTACGAAGGATATGGCCATTGGGAGGAAAATCAAGGCCTTGGCGGCTGCCTCATAGCGCACTCTATCCGTTAGGACAGCAATAGCCACTCCAAGGCTCACGGTGATGGATGTGAACAGCACGAGCCAAAGGAGGTTGTTTTTGAGGGCACCGAGCATGTCCGCGTTGGTAAAGACATACCAGTAATTGCCCAGACCTGTGAACTCCTTCGAGGACCTGCCCAAGAAGCTGAGGTAAGCGGTATTCAAGATAGGATAGATGAGGTAAACAGTGAGGAAGAGCAAAGCCGATCCCATGTAAAGCCATGGGATCAGCCCCCCTTTTTTAAAAATGTTGATCCCTCCTTTCCCTCCCCTTCTCTCACCAGGGGAACGTACCGCGATCCTTTTCGAGGACGATGGGCTTCGCGCTTCTCACTTCGCCAGGTATTCATTTCCCATATGCCTCCGCCGCCACTTCCTCGATGGATTGGAGGATCTTATCCAGCTTGGCCGGGTTGTTGACGTACTCGAGAGTGGCCTTCCAGAAGAAATCGTTGACCTTGGCGGGCATGAGGTCCGAGCCGTCGAAGCGGAAAACCTTGGCATTGGCCAACTGCAATGCCATCTCCCTAGCAATGACGTCAGGATAGGCATCGGACTTCACACTTCTGTTGGAAGCTATGAAACCGCCTTTCTTTACCCATATCTCCTGCGCCCGGGCCGTGGAGAGGTACCGGACGAATGAGCGGGCTCCAGGGGTATCCTTGGTAAGGACGATTAAATCGGCCCCGCCTGTCACCCCACCGCCATATCTGGGCTCAATAGTGGGAAAGGGAAAGAACGCATAATCCTCTCCTGGCCTAAGGTTCGGATACTGCTTCTGTATGAAGCCCTGGGCGAAGCCACCCAGGTAGTTCATGTAAGCACCT
>JAUWDQ010000029.1 GCA_030608745.1 Pseudomonadota bacterium
GTTGCCCATGATGGTCTCCAATAATAGATCGAGATTTCAGACGGCCTTCACGGTATCTATTGAGGCCAGATGCGGGGTAACGACGGGCATCTCAGCAGCGGATCGGGCGACCACGGTATTAACCGCCATCGATGATGGGACCAAAGCTGAGGATCTGATCAGCCCGGGTCATATCTTTCCCCTCAGGGCCAGGGAGGGGGGGGTATTGGTTAGATCCGGGCAAACCGAGGGATCCGTGGACCTGGCAAGGTTGGCGGGATTGAAACCGGCGGCCGTAATCTGCGAGATCATGAACGAAGATGGGACCATGTCCCGGATGCCCGACTTAGCGATCTTTGCCAGGAGACATCATTTGAAGATCGTCACCATCGCTGACATAATCAAATACCGCATGCGAAACGAATCCCTGGTGCGTCGAGGCGCTACAGTGACGCTTCCAACGGAATACGGAGGCACCTTTACGGCCATCGCTTATGAAAACGATATTGACTCTTCTCAACACCTGGCCCTGGTCAAGGGGCAGATTCATCCGGAGGATGAGGTGTTGGTGAGGGTTCATTCCAAATGTTTGACGGGCGACGTCTTCGGGTCCAAGAGGTGCGATTGTGGGGATCAACTCCATAAGGCCATGGCCATGGTAGAGGAGGAGGGTAAGGGGGTTATCCTCTACATGAGCCAGGAGGGCAGGGGAATTGGTCTCATAAACAAATTGAGGGCCTATAGCTTACAGGAAGATGGAAAGGATACCGTTGAGGCAAATGAAGAGCTGGGATTCAAGGCGGACCTGAGGGACTATGGAATTGGGGCCCAGATCCTCGTAGATCTGGGGGTTCGTAAAATACGGTTGATGACCAATAACCCCCGGAAGATCATCGGATTGGAGGGCTATGGGATAAGGGTGGTCGACCGGATCCCCATTGAGATGAAGCCCAATATGGAGAACCTCGGTTATTTGAAGACCAAGAAAAAGAAGTTGGGCCACCTCCTTTCCATCAAAACAGGTGACTAATCCTGGGGAGGGGAAAAAGATGCCGAAGGTTTTAGAAGGGAAGATTGACGCCAAGGGATTGAAGTTCGGCCTTGTGGTCAGCCGGTTCAATGATTTCATCAATGACCGTTTGCTGGGAGGAGCCTTGGACGCCCTGACTCGAAATGGAGCCGATGAAAAGAACCTCTCCATTGTCAAGGTTCCCGGGGCCTTTGAAATTCCACTGGCCGCAAAGAAGATGGCAAACAGTCGGATGTATGATGCCGTCATCTGTTTGGGATGCGTGATACGAGGGGCTACTCCCCATTTCGAATATATCAGTGCCGAAGTCGCCAAGGGGATTTCCAAGGTCGCCTTGGAAAGCGGTGTTCCCGTCTCCTTTGGGGTGATTACGGCCGACAACTTAGAGCAGGCAATCGAGAGGGCGGGGGCAAAGGGCGGTAACAAAGGGTGGGATGCCGCCCTTTCAGCCATCGAGATGATAAATCTCTTCAGAACCATGGGAGTAAAGGAGTAGTCATCGGCCCCTGCTATGCAGACCCATGAGCTCACGGGAGGAAGGGCGCCGTGGGAGTGCGACGACAGGCCAGGGAAATTGCCCTCCAAGTTCTTTATCAGAGGGAATTCGATCATGGAGAAATTGAGGAGGCCTTAGACCTCTTTCGGAACAATTTCGAGGCATTGAAAGGGGCCATGGATTTTTCGGAGCGCCTTGTCAAGGGAGTCGAACAGCATCGGGAGGATTTGGATCGAATCATTGAGCAATACTCATCTCACTGGAAGGTCGACCGCATGACTCATGTGGATCGAACTATCCTCAGAATCGCCACCTACGAACTCCTCTACTGTGATGATATTCCCACCAAAGTCGCCATAAATGAGGCCATCGATATCGGCAAAAAATATGGCGCTGAGGACTCTGGGGCCTTCATTAACGGTATTTTAGATAAGGTTAAATCCGAGGAGAGACGACAGGCCGAATAGCCGCTACAGACCAGAACGAGCCTGTTTTCCCGGGGATTCGATGGAAGTGATTATTTCCTCCGAGCCCATAGACCGCCAGGAATGCCAATTGGTCGAGGCAGGTTTGTTCGAGGATGAAAGGCCTCTGAGAGGGCCTGCTGGTCTTCTGGATTGGAGGCTCAACGGAGCCATATCTCGGGAAATCATAAATGGCCGAATAACAGGGTGGTTCAAGGAGACGGTCATGATCCCCTCCAGTAGACGGATTCAATCTCCGAAAATCTTGCTCATTGGTTTGGGATCGGCCCGTCGCATCAGCTATCCCAAATTGAGGGAGGTTTCAGCTCATCTCCTTCAAACCCTTCTGAAGATAGACATCCACGACTTTTGCTGTTCAATACCCCACTCCAAACCGTATCCCCTCGAATGTTCCAAGGCCGTTGAGGTATGGATTGAGGGACTGGCGGATGCGCTGGATCTCAGTGGTAAATTCCGGGGAGAAATGAGGATGAGAATCATAGAGGAAGACCGCTGGGTGGATGAAGCTCTTCTGGGGGCTCAGACGGCCAAGGTGGTATTAAAGAAAAAGATGAGGATAAAGGTCAAGCAAGAGGCCCGGTCTTGAGCGGCAGGTCTTCTATGGGCTCAGTGTCTCCGAAATCTTTTTCTTGAAATAGTCCACCGTCTTGCTCAACCCCTCCTTCCGGCTAACCTTCGGGTTCCAACCCAAAAGGGTTTTCGCCTTGGTTATATCGGGCTGCCTCACCTTGGGATCATGAGATGGGAGTGGCTTGCACGTGATCCGGCTTTTGGATCCGGTAAGGGCGATGATCTCCGTGGCGAAATCCACGATACTGATCTCGTCGGGGTTACCCAGGTTGATGGGAAGATGTTCCCCCGAGTAGAGGAGCCTATAGATGCCCTCCACCATATCGGAGACAAAGCAGAAACTGCGGGTTTGAGATCCATCGCCGAATACGGTGAGATCTTCACCCTTCAACGCCTGAACCATAAAGGTGGGGAGGGCCCTGCCATCATCGAGCCTCATCTTCGGACCATAGGTATTGAATATTCTTGCAATTCGAGTATCAACGGCATGGGATCTGTGGTAAGCCATGGTTATGGCCTCGGCAAACCTTTTGGCCTCGTCATAAACCCCCCTGGGATTGACCGGGTCCACATTGCCCTGGTAATCCTCTTTTTGAGGGTGAACGAGGGGGTCCCCATAGACTTCGGAGGTTGAGGCAAGGAGAAACCTCGCCTTCTTCTCCTTGGCCAGCCCTAGGGCCTTGTGGGTTCCCAGTGAGCCAACCTTTAATGTGTGAATAGGAAGATTCAAATAGTCGATGGGGCTGGCTGGGGAGGCGAAGTGCAGGATGTTGTCAAGGTGTCCCTGGACATAGATGAACTCGGTGACATCATATTTGATGAAGCTAAAGCATTCGTGTCCTACGAGGTGGGAGATATTTTCCATGTTCCCGGTGAGGAGGTTATCCATACAGATAACCTCGTGTCCCTTCCGGACAAAGTAATCGCAGAGGTGAGAGCCCAAGAAACCCACCCCACCTGTAATCAGTGTCCTCTCCATGATAGGATTCTCCTCCTTATGCTTATTTCTCGTATCATATCCCTGGCAGCTTGTAAAGGGGATATGTTTCGGGGCCAACAGGCCCCTAAGTAGATTAGAGGTTAGAGGTGGGAGGAGAGAGGCTAAGGTTGAGGCTGAGGTTAAGGGTGAGAGGGATCGTTTGTCGTTTGACAAAAGCCTTCAAATGGGGTAGAAATCAACTAACTTTCATTATCGGTAAAAGGTAACCGTCAAGGAGGAACTGGTCATGGTTGAGAAGGCAGAAAAGATATGGATGGATGGAGAGTTGATTCCTTGGGATGAGGCCAGGGTTCACATTTTAACCCATACCCTCCACTATGGGCTCGGGGTATTTGAGGGCATCCGATGTTATGTTTGCCACGATGGATCATCGGCCATATTCAGGTTAGGGGAACATGTGGATCGCTTGTTCGACTCGGCAAAGATCGGCGATCTCCAAATGCCCTTTTCCAAGGAGGAGATCGCCGAGGCCTGCAAGGAGACCCTGAGGGCAAATAGCTTAAAGGAAGGATATATCAGGCCCATCGCCTTCATCTCGGAGGGGGTGATGGGGGTCCACCCAGGGGATAACCCGGTCCGGGTGGCCATCATCACATGGCCCTGGGGGGCATATCTGGGAGATGAGGCCTTGGAGAAGGGCATCAGGATCAAGACCTCTTCTTTTACTCGGCATCACGTCAACGTAATGATGACCAAGGCGAAGATTTGCGGAAACTATGTCAACTCGGTTCTGGCCAAGAGAGAGGCGGTCAAAATGGGATATGATGAAGCCCTCATGCTGGATACCGAGGGATACGTCTCAGAGGCTAGTGGGGAGAATATCTTCATGGTCAAAGACGGGATTATTAAGACAACCCCTCTGACCTCAATCCTGCCGGGGATTACGAGGGATTCCGTTATTCAAATAGCCAAGGCAAAGGGTTGGCCCGTCATCGAGGATCGATTCACGCGAGATGAGCTCTATGCGGTCCATGAGGCCTTTTTCACGGGCACGGCGGCCGAGGTGACTCCGATCCGGGAGATGGATGATCGGGCCATCGGTACGGGCGGGGTTGGTCCCGTTACCAAGGCCATTCAGACGACATTTTTCGATATGGTCAAGGGGAAGCTCGATGAATATCGCCACTGGCTCTCCTCCCTCTAATCCTTTCCCTTCCAAGAGGGGGTTAGAAAGGTGGCTATCCGACTCATCATCGATGGATATAATCTCATCCGACAGTCTCCATCCCTGAGGGAGGTGGAATCGAGGAATCTCCAAATGGGGAGGGAGGCATTGATCCATCAGCTTGCCTCCTATAAGAGGGCTCGGGGGCATGAGATCACCGTCGTCTTCGATGGTTGGCAATCAGGTAACTTGACGGAAAACCAGCAATGGCAGAGGGGAATTCTCGTAATTTATTCAAGGCAGGATGAAAGGGCCGATGAGGTGATCAAGCGCATGGCGAAGAGATTCGGGCAAGGGGCAGTGGTTGTTACCTCAGACCGGGAGGTGGTCCGTTTCGCCGAAACGGTTGGAGCCACGGCCGTTTCCTCGGAGGAGTTCGATGGTAGAATGGGCATGGCGGTGGTAATGGAGGAGAAAGGAGTGGATACGGAAGAGGCGGAAATGGGGATAGTGAGAAGGGGGACGAAGAAAAAAGGGCCGGCCCGGAGGCCTTCAAAGAACAGGAGACGCGCGATTGAGCGATTAAAGAAGTTGTGATCCCCTTGGGGCAAAGCCAAATCCTAAATCGACTCGACCGAGCTCGTCGCGGGCCGAAATACTAAATCCTAAACAAATTCTAATTTCCAAATTTCAAATTCAAAATCCTTTTTGGCAAATCCTAGAGTTCGCTCTTTTAAATCATACTGTTTTGACTTTTCAACTTCGGTCATTTGAATTTGTTTAGAGTTTAGAAATCAGTATTTAGGATTTGTCTGTATCCCTTCCCATACGCAAATATTCATGTCGTCACATATATCTTCCTTATAGACGCAGCCTGTTTTCAGAGCCACCAAAGAGCCTTCGGATGTTATCTTGGTGGCGGTACCAAATGAGCCCGGCGATGATGAGGCTGGCGATAACGTACGATTTCGATTCCGTCAAAATGGCGATGAGGATGGGCATTACTGCCGCCGCCGTTATAGAGCCGAGGGAGACAAATCTCCATTTTAACACCACGCCGAAGAAGATCCCGGCGTCGATTAATACCGCCAAAGGGGCAATACCCAGGTAAACGCCGAGGGCCGTCGCTACCCCCTTCCCCCCCTTGAATTTCAAAAAGACGGGAAAGAGATGTCCCGCAAAGGCAGACAGTGCGGTGAGGCCTACCCAGATGTCGGATTTCATGATCCATACGGCGAGAAGGACCGGGATCAGCCCCTTGAGGCAATCGCCTGCCAGGGTAAGGGCTCCCAATGTTTTCCCTGCCGTCCGAAGAATGTTTGTCGCCCCAATATTGCGGCTCCCTTCCGTTCGGGGATCAACTTCGGAAAAGGCCATGGTCAACAGGAGGCCGGTAGGGATGGAGCCGGTCAGATAGCCTAAAATGACCAGTCCAATACCCTCGATAGTCATCTGATGCTAGTCCTCCAACTGGGTTGTCGCGCTTCCTACTCGCGTCACGTAGAGGTGAGAAAATTCGGAGTCTTCGGTAGCACCATGCCAGTGCTTCTCCCCTGCAGGGATAAGGACGACATCACCCGCGGTCACAGCCCTCTCTTGCTCCTCTGTGGCTACGATGCCCTTTCCAGCAGTGACGATCAGGACCTGTTCGCCGTCGTGCTCATGAAATTTGTTCCGCACTCCCTTGCCGAAGTTCACGATGTTCACATTGAACTCCTTACTATCAGGCGTCAGGACCTGTCTGGTCACATCTCGTCCGGTAAATAAGGGACGAACGACAGGTTCCTTTGATACCTCGCTCATTTTAACGATTTTCATCTATTCCTCCTGAGCGCATATAGTAGTGGCCCTCAATTTTGACGTCTGGGCCGAAGGCGCAAAAGTGGTCGGGGAGAGGAGATTTGAACTCCCGACCTCTTGCTCCCGAAGCAAGCGCGCTAACCAGACTGCGCTACTCCCCGACCGTCAAGGGGTAATATACATGAGTTCGGCCAAAATGTCCAGGCCTTCGCTCCGCTGCTTCGGGGCCAACAGGCCCTCAGCAGGTTAGAGGTGAGAGGGAAAAGGGATGAGGTTAAGGTTAAGGCTGAGGCTGAGGCTAAGAGTAAGGATTAAAGAGTAAACAGTAAGGAGTAAGGAGTGCGGAGTAAACAGGTTATGGGAACAGTTTGTTCTGGTTTTCCCCCCGTGCTCACCCTCGATGGGTATCCCACTTCTCCGGCAAATTACGCTCAGAGACAATGCAATCCCCCAGAAAATCGGGAAACTCCAATCCCAATGCTATTGCAATCCACCGTCAGGTATATTAGTATTTAGCCGTTTGGAGCTGCGGTTTTTTGGGTGTTTTATGGTGAAATGGTTGAGATCCATACTCAAGAGATATTTCTTAACGGGATTGCTCGTTCTCATCCCCATTTCCCTTTGCATCTATATCCTGAAGATCGTGATTAGCTTGGCGGACTGGTTTCTCCGTTTTCTCCCTCTCCGATATAATCCCGATACCTATCTTCCCTTTCGCATCCCTGGACTGGGTTTCATCCTCGGCGTTGCAGTCATCTTTCTCGTCGGCTTGATCACGGCAAATTTTGTGGGCAAAAAGGTGGTGGATGGAATCGGATACCTTTTCGCGAGAATTCCCTTGGTGAGGACCATCTATACGGGGGCGAAAGAGGTCGTTCAGACTTTTATTCATGATCGGCCTGCCCAGTTCCGCCAGGTTGTCTTGATCGAATATCCAAGAAAGGGCATCTACTGTATCGGATTCGTCACCGGTTCGCCCAGTGCGGTGTTGACCTCAAAGCTCCGAGGGGATTTCCTCAATATTTTCATTCCCACGACTCCCAATCCAACTTCCGGTTTTTATATCTTGGTTTCCAGGGAAGAGATCATTCCCCTGAACATCAGCATTGAAGATGCCTTTAAGCTCATCATGTCGGCGGGGATGTCCATATCGGCAAACCAGATCGAGCTCCGAGAAGAGGGCGGCCAAGAGGGGAAAGGTTCTCCCCTCAATCCGAAGGCTGGTTGATCACCATTTTGAAGCTCCCCGCCCACAGGGCGGGGCTTCCCGGAAATGAAATCTCATTTTTAATTGTGCCCCTTGACCCCGCCTACAAGGCGGGGCTTGCGGGGCACTTGCCGGTCACCTCATTTCCCCTGGGGAAGGTCGAGATAATCCGATGGCCCTGAATTTTCCACTCCGGGTTTGGAAGGGTGGAGAGGGGAAACCCATTCTCATCCTCATCCATGGCTTCGGTGCAACGGAGAAGAGCTGGACCAATCCCTATGAGGAATTCCTTGTAAGGGGGAAGATTTCCTTCGATTACGTGTTGGCGGATTATCGGGGAAGGCCATTCCCCCCCTACTTTCCCTTGTGGCAATTCAGGAACTACTGCCTTTCCACACCGCTGAGGAGATTCTCCTCCAGACCACCACCGCTGTGGGACGTCCTCAAGGAGGGGGGGTATAACCTGGTAACCTGGACGCAGGGCAAACCTCACGGGCCCATGGCCCTGGCAGTGGAAGAGCTCAACGGGGTAGTGGAGGAATCAGAGATGATCTTTGGCAAGGGAACGCGCCTGGTACTGATAGGTCACAGTCGGGGGGGACTGGTGGCGCGAAAGTGGATTCAAGATCATCCGGATAAGAGGGGGCGAATCGACGGGCTCATCCTTTTGGCCTGTCCAAACGGGGGAAGCAGGTTGGCCGATGTGGCCGACTTTTTCGCCAGGATAATCAGGGCAATTGGCCGATTCGTGCCCAGGGACGTTTCGCCTAACAGGGGAAGGATGTTCCTCCGGTTGTCGGCTTTCTACGAGGAAATCGCAGGGCTATTCAAGGGGGTGGCCCTGGGGGAGCTCCGTCCCCATTCCCCCTTCATCCTTGGTCTGCAACGCAAAGAGCTAGAGGAGCAGCGGAGCCGCATACGTTACCTCAATTTGGTGGGGACGAGCACGGTTTTTACAAAGCTCTATCGGATCTCGATACACGATATCGGGGAATTGAGGGAGGTAACCTCCTTAATCGATTTACTTCCCAAGATGATCCCTAGGGTGATGATGCCCGAAGAGATCGTGGACAAAAAGGGAGATGGTTTGGTCTCCAAGGGGAGGGCTACAGTAGCATGGATGGGGCCGGGATCCCATAAGGAATTCCATATAAACCATCTCAGGATGTTAATAGACCTCGATGTGCGGAGGGAGATTATCCGATTCCTTGAAAGCCGAGAGGAGAATCCCTGAGAGGCGGGTATCGTAAAATGGGGATGGGAATGGAAGGACACTGCCCAACTCCAACGCTGCGACACCCCTATTCAACTGCACAACGGCAGCACTGCAGCACCGCAACACAGGTCGGATCTGCCATCTCGAGGAGGGTGAACCATTATGAACGGGAGAGTTGTTCCTTGAATTTCTTGAGGATTTCCTCAGTGATGTGGCAGTTATTTTGGCCCTCCAGGCCCTTATGTTCATACATGAAGTGGCATAACATATTGATCTTATAAGGCATGCCGTTCGAAAGGGAGAAGATACGCCCGATGGTCTCGTCGTCGAAGAGTGATTTTTCATGGGCTTCCAGGGGCTTTCGGACGCATTCCATGGCCTGACTGAGATGGGCGAACTTGTCGATCTTGATGGTCATGAATTGCCTCCTAAAGGGGGAGAAGATCTTGTCCATCTCGGGAAACATCCGATTCGTGCCCGATAAGATGTACATATATCCGGAAAGGGAGTCGATAATGTTTCGTTGTTTTTGAATGAGGGCGGTATTCTTGGAGAGGAGGTCGCACTCATCGAGGAGGAGTATGATCACCTTGGTCCCCCTTTGGGAGAAGCTTTTGATCAGAGTTCGAAAGCCTTCGATGACAATGGGTTGCGGGATGGGAAGATCGAATTTGTTCTGTTTTGCCGCGTTGATGTAAGCGTCTGGGAAGAGGAGCTTTTCATCGATGGTTCCGTCTCTTTTGAACTCGTGAAAGAAGAGGGGCGCGTTGTGGTCGTGGAGAAACTTCTTGGGGCGATCGGGGTGATCGAGCTTGGATGGGGACAGGTAGAATCCCCTTTTCAGTCCCTCGTCGATAATGCTGCTGAAGATTTCCCGGAAGAAGAGATATTCAGAAGTGACCAAATCCACGTTGAGGTCCATGCGAACGATGAGCATGTCCTGCTCATTTCTGTAAAGATTTTGGACGACGTTAAGAAGACTCGTCTTCCCCAACGCCCTGTTCCCCTGAAGGGCCAGATGATAATTATTCCCGTTCCTATTGAGGTTGATATAGTACTTGATTTCGTTCAGTTCCCTGTCGCGACCTCCCAGGAACGCATATTCTTGAGCCGGTCTTGTGAAATTGTAAGGGTTTCGCATAGTGGGTCCCGGATATCAGTTAGTGTACCGAGGATATTTTTAAAGCAAAAACCATACCATATTCAACCACAGGGAAAGAGGGCAATGTGAGCTCCCTTTTCGGTCTACAGCGATCGATTTGCCATGTCTCTGTTTTTCTCCACGAAGGCATAGGCACTGTGGTTGTGGATGCTTTCGAAATTCTCCGATTCCACGGTGAACCAGGTGATGTTTTCATCTGCCATGAGCCGTTCCGAAACCTCCCTGACGATGTCCTCCACGAACATGGGGTTCTCAAAGGCCCTTTCAGTGACGTACTGTTCATCCGGGCGTTTAAGGATGGAATAGACGTCACAACTGGCGCAGCTCTCTATCAGGTCGATGATGTCCTCAATCCAGATGAATCGTTTGAAACGGAGATGGACGATCACCAAACTTCTTTGATTATGAGCCCCGTATTGACTGATTTCCTTGGAGCATGGACAAACAGTAGTGATGGGAACGGTGACACCCATATAGAAGTCCTCAACTTCATTGCTTGAACCACAGAATCGGCATCGGTACTCCATCAGGCTCCTCGATTTGGTCACCGGGGCCCTCTTTTGGATAAAATAGGGGAATTCGATCTCCAAGTGGGCCGTTTTTGCCCGAAGTTTCACCTTCATCTCGTTTAGGATCTTGGAGAAATTCTTGATGGCAATACTGCCCCTGTATTTATTGAGAATTTCGACGAAACGACTCATGTGAGTCCCCTTGAAATGGTGAGGAAGATCCACGTACATATTAACGCTGGCAACGGTATGTTGTATTCCCTTATTCTTATCCAGAACCGTGATGGGATATCTTATATCCTTCACCCCAACCTTGTTAATCTCGATATTTCGCCAATCTTGTTGGTTTTGAATGTCATGCATTGTCTTCATCCTCGTAATAAGAGGCACAGGCTCCTGCGGACTCCCATGCCGTCACCTTGGTTACCCTAACCCCTTTTTCTCCAAGCCGATTCCTCATCCGGTCGAAGATATATTTGGCGATGTTTTCCGATGATGGGTTGACATCGATAAAATAGGGGATTTCGTTGAGATACCTATGGTCAAGGGTTTCCAGAACTGCCTGGGTGGCTTCGTTGAGCCGCCTGAAGTCCAAAACCATTCCGTCCTCCCCCAATTCCGATGATGAGACGAAGACCTCGACCTTCCAGTTGTGTCCATGGAGGTTTTCGCATTGCCCGTCGTAACCCCTTAGGTGGTGAGCACCCGAAAACGAGGATTCGATCTTGATTTCATACATGGCCATCTCTCCCCTTACAGGTATCCCATGATATTCATTATTATATTCCATTGGGGAACCTGCTACAAGGTAACATTCGTCATGGTATCGGGGTACGCAAATACCATTTCACCGGTTCGATGATTGTGGCCCTATCGTGCTCGGACCTAAAGTGAAATTCGGGAAAACCACCTGGGTCGTCCCTTTCCACGGATAAGGGTTGGATTTGCCCATTGCAATAAGGAGGCCCCTTTGGTATAGTCACGACAAGCCCAAAGGAGAGGATATCGTTGCATACCAATAGACCGCATATCTATACCGTCAGCCAATTGACCCAGGAGGTAAAAGGCCTTTTAGACGAATATTTCATCGATATTTGGGTGGAGGGGGAGGTTTCCAATGTGAGGGTTCCGCCCTCGGGCCACATCTATTTTACCCTGAAGGACCAATGGAGCCAGATGAGGGCCCTCATCTTTAAGCAGCAGGCCCGGTATCTGCGCTTCGCGCCAGAGGATGGGCTTCATATTATCTGCCGTGGAAGGGTGTCCCTTTATGAACGGAGGGGCGAATATCAGTTAATCCTGGACTACATGGAACCCAAAGGCGTCGGGGCACTCCAAATAGCCTTTGAACAGTTGAAGAATCGTTTGGAGACAGAGGGACTTTTCGACGGGGAGCGAAAGAGATCCCTTCCCCTTGTTCCTCGGCGAATCGGGATTGTGACTTCTCCCTCAGGTGCGGCAATTCGGGATATGCTGCAGATCATACATCGGCGTTTTCCCAACGTGGAGATTCTCATCTGCCCGGTCAGAGTCCAGGGCGTTGAATCCCCTCTCGAGATTGTTCAAGCGGTTCTGGATCTGAACGCCTTGGGGGATGTGGAGGTTATCATAGTGGGAAGAGGAGGGGGGTCCCTTGAAGATCTGTGGGCCTTCAATGACGAGAGGGTGGCGAGGGTTATCTATGAATCGAGAATTCCCATCATCTCCGCGGTGGGGCATGAGACGGATTTTACCATCGCCGATTTTGTGGCGGATATGAGGGCACCTACCCCTTCGGCGGCAGCGGAGCTAGTTGTCAGGGAGAAGGCGGAGTTGTTCAGATCCATTCAAAGCTTGAACCTGAGAATGACGGGCTGCATGAGGCAACACTTAGGGTTCTTGACGGGTCGCGTCGATCAGGCGAGGAGGGGATTGATAGATCCTCGTAAGAGGGTGGAGAGGTTTTGGGAACGTCTGAATGAACTATCGCGACGTCTGGCTTCGGATGGCCATCGGCTCGTGATGGAGTCTCAGAGTAGGATCGATATCTTGGGAGAGAAACTGCTTTACAGGAATCCTCGTGAGAGGACCGAAGGATTCGGATTGAGGGTTTCACAATTGACCAAGGAGTTGAGCGGTGCCATTCAGAAGGGAATAGGGGAGAAGGAAAATCAAGTGAGGCGGTTGATCTCTAATTTGGATAACCTCAGCCCTTTAGCCATCCTCAAGAGGGGATATAGTATCACCAGGAAATACCCATCTGATGAGATCTTAAAGGACGCACAGGCGGTTGAGAGGGGTGAGAGGGTAAAGGTGAAGTTCTATCGGGGAGAGATTCTGTGCGAGGTGGAAGAATCTGGCTTGCCATAGCCTCCTCTCTATTGGTGGTCCCTTTGAGCTGGGGGCTCTGTTTTGGCGGGCAGGATACCTGGAGGGTCGAGGGGATTCCATCGGCCCTCAAGCAGGGAGATGTATTCAGGATCCGGTTGAGCGCTAATGGAGGGGGTGTTCCGTCGGGGGATTTTCAAGGCAAGGAGATTGCCTTCTATCCCCATGAAGATGGGAGAGGCTATGAGGCCCTGATGGGAGTTGATTTGGAATGCCCGGCGGGGATCTACAGACTAAATATCACCGTTGAAAAGGGAAGCTCGGTGAGCAGCCGGATGTTCCAGATAGAGGTGGTCAAGGCATTTTTCGGCGTTCAGAAGATTACCCTTCCCCGGGAGCTGGTCCATTTAGACCCCGACTCTTTAAAACGGGTAAAGGAGGAAAAGAGGAGAATAGAGGTGTTATGGGCTGTAAGAACCGAAAATCGCAGGTGGCATGGGGAGTTTTTAGCTCCTGTAGAGGGAAGGATCAATGCCTTCTTTGGTGTAAGGAGGATTCTCAATGGCCAGAGAAGAGGGCGGCATAACGGTATTGACATTAAGGCCCCACGGGGTAAGAAGGTACTTTGCCCCAATGACGGAAGGGTGGTTATGGTGGACGAGTTCTTCTTCGGGGGAAAGACGGTAGTGGTAGATCATGGTCAGCAATTGTTTTCCTTTTACATGCATTTGGATAGGATAGCGGTCAGGATGAACCAGGAAGTTCGAAAGGGTAATCTCATTGGCACAGTGGGGGCAACGGGAAGGGCTACAGGTCCTCACCTCCACTGGGGTGTTTATCTTAATGGGGCCAGGGTAGATCCCCTTTCATTGATGGAGGCGGTAACCAAGGATATGAAGGTCATAGGGTTAGTTCGTAAACGGAAATATATTGGAGAAAAGAGGAAAAAGAGAACAAAAAATGGCGAAAATCTCGGACAGTGGGGGAAAACCCTTGACTGACGGGGTAGGAGGTGTATAATAAAGCTGATTTCATATGGATAAAAAAAGAAAGAAGACCTTTGAGGATGCATTAAGCCAGTTGGAATCCATCATTTCCCAACTGGAAAACGGCGATTTGCCCTTGGAGGAATCTTTGAAGCTTTTTGAGGAGGGGATGAAGCTCTCCAGTTTTTGCAATCAAAAGCTGAACGAAGCCCGCAAAAAGGTGGAGGTGCTCCTCAAGGGAAATGGGGGAGACTTAGCACTGGGTCCATTCGAGTCGGAGGAGGCAACAGGAGAGGAATAAACCCGGGGGAAGAGATGGATATCGCCGGATACCTTCAGGGGAAAAAGAGGATCATCGATGGAGCTCTGGAAAAAATCATCCCCAAGGAGACCGATTTCCCCCAGACCCTTCACCGGGCCATGCGCTACACCCTCTTTCCTGGCGGGAAGAGAATCAGGCCTATCCTAGCCATGACCGCTTATGAAGTCGTCGGAGGGAAAGAGAATGGGATTGTGCCTTACGCCTGCGCCCTCGAGTTCATTCACACCTACTCCCTCATCCATGATGATCTGCCCGCCTTAGATAACGATGATTCCCGAAGAGGAAGGCCAACAAGCCATAGGGTATTCGGGGAAGGCATGGCCACCCTGGCGGGGGACGCCCTCTTAACCGAGGCATTTCACCTCATGACCAGGGAGACCCTTAGAGGGGAAGTGGACCCCCGAGTTGCCATGGAGGTGATCGACGAGATATCCAAGGCCGCGGGATTTACGGGAATGATAGCGGGGCAGGTGGTCGACATCGAATCCGAAGGGAAAAAGGTGGAATTACCCGTACTTGAATTCATCCATACCCACAAGACGGGCTCCCTGATCTTGGCCTCCGTCAGGACGGGAGGACGTTTGGGAGGGGCGAGCGATGTGGAGATGGAGTCCCTGACCAGATATGGTAAGGCCATCGGTCTGGCCTTTCAAATAACCGATGATATCTTGGATGTAGAGGGAAGCCGGGCCTCCATGGGGAGGGCCCCTGGGGTCGATAAGGCCCGGAACAAGATTACCTATCCCGCCCTCCTGGGATTGGAGGAGTCCAAGCGGAGATGCAACGAATTGATCGGTCAAGCCGTGGCGGCATTGGAACTCTTCGGAGCCAGGGGGGAGACCTTTCGGGAGATCGCCCTCTACATCGGGAAGCGTCGCTCTTAATTCCCTTGTAGGAATGGAGTGTTGACCATGAGACGAAAGGCAGTCTCTCCTTGAGGTGGGAAGGGATGGAGAAATTATTGGACCAAATAGGCTCCCCGGATGACCTAAAGGAATTGAAGAGGGATCAGTTGCCCCTCTTAGCGGTCGAAATCCGAAAGGAGATCATCAAAACGGTATCACGGACGGGGGGGCATTTGGCTTCCAACCTCGGGGTGGTTGAGCTAACCATCGCCCTCCATTATGTCTTCAACTCCCCCACCGATAAGCTTATTTGGGATGTTGGACATCAAACGTACACGCATAAGCTCCTTACAGGGAGGAAGCGGAGGTTTAAAACCCTGCGGCAGTTTGGGGGCTTGAGCGGCTTTCCCAAGAGGGATGAGAGCCCTCACGACTGCTTCGATGCCGGCCATAGCAGCACCTCCATTTCCTCAGCTTTAGGAATAGCGGTCGCTAGGTCCCTTAAAGGGGATAAACAGAGGGTGATCGCCATAATCGGCGACGGCTCCATGACGGGAGGTTTGGCCTTCGAAGGCTTAAATCAGGCGGGCCATCTGGGA
>JAUWDQ010000300.1 GCA_030608745.1 Pseudomonadota bacterium
GTAGCCATCTCGCAGAGGAACTCCGAAGAAAAAGGATTGAGTTGATTCAAAAGCAGAACGATTACGAGAAGCTGGAGGCTTTCAATCGGGATATCGTCCAATCCCTGGATAGCGGACTGTTGACCATTGACTCCCGTGGAAGGATTACCTCCTTCAATAAGACGGCCCAGAAGATTTTGGCGTTGGACTCCGATAAAATGGAACAAACCCATATCCAGCCGCTCTTTCCCGATATCGATGAAGCATTGTTCAGCATGGAGGGTAATTCCCCAAAGGCCAACCCGTACCAGCGATATGAAACCACCTTTGTCGATAAGACGGGGAAGACCCTCTTTTTGGGTTTTTCCGTCTCCCCCTTGAGGGACAATAACGATCGGGTAACCGGCAAAACCTTCATCTTTCAGGACATCACCACATTTAAGGAGATGGAGGAACAAATTAAACGCTCTGACCGAATGGCAACCGTTGGACAGTTCGCGGCGGGCATAGCCCATGAAATCCGAAATCCCCTTACCTCATTGAGTGGTTCTATCCAAGTCCTGAAGGAGGAGTTGAAACTAAAGGGGGCGAATCGCCATCTTATGGATATCATCCTGAGGGAATCGGAGAGGCTCAATAATCTGATCACGGATTTCCTCCTATTCGCCCAACCCTCCAGGATCAATAAGGAGAAGATGGATATTGGTCAGGTTATTGATGAAACACTTCAGTTATTTAACAATTCACCAGGCCATAATCGAGCTATCAAGATTGTCAAGGAGCTTAAGAGGGAGATTTTCCTCCTGGGCGACCAGCATCAATTAAAGCAATTGTTTTGGAACCTGTTTATCAATGCCGCCCAAATAATGCCAAATGGAGGAGAATTGAGGGTCAAGCTTGAAACGGTCAACACCGACGGGACCTCGGGTCGTTTCCAAGGAGCGAAACAGGGGAAAATAACTCCCTTTGCAAAGATATCCGTTTCAGACACCGGCAACGGTATTGATCCAGATGAGAAGGAGAAGATCTTCGAACCCTTTTTCACGACGAAGGAGGGTGGAACGGGATTGGGCTTGGCCATTGTCCATCGTATCGTGGAAAATCACGATGGATTCATTTCCGTCAATAGTCAACAGAATGAGGGAGCGACTTTTGAGATCTTCCTGTCCATGGAAGGGCTTTCAAAATCTTAACCGCGGGATATTGGCATGGAAACAAAGAAAATCTTAGTGGTCGACGATGAGCGGAGCATGAGGGAATTTCTGGGTATCATGCTCACCAAAGAGGGTTATAGTGTGACTCAATGCCCCGATGGAGAGACGGCTTTGAGGCAGGTCGAGGAAGATATTTTCGACCTGGTCATCATAGATATCCGAATGCCCAAGATGGATGGGATCACCGTTTTGGAACGAATAAAGGAGATCACCCCGGAGACAATTGCCATCATGATAACGGCTTTCGCCTCCACCGATACCGCAGTTCGAGCGATGAAGAAAGGCGCCTATGACTATATTACAAAACCCTTCAAGATCGATGAGATTAAACTGATTATCCGCAACGCGCTGGAAAAGAAGGCCCTGGAAAAGGAAAACATCCTGTTAAAACGCCTGGTTGAAACCAAATATAGTTTTGGTGAGATCATCGGGCAAGGCCCCAAAATGTTAGCCCTTTACGAACTCATGGAGAAGATATCACCGACCAAAACGAACATCCTCATTAGCGGGGAAAGCGGAACGGGAAAGGAACTAGTGGCTAAAGCTATCCATTTCAACAGCCCCCGGAAGGGGAAGGCCTTCGTTACATTGAACTGCGGTGCCATACCGGAAAATTTGCTGGAAAGCGAACTCTTTGGCCACATGAAGGGGGCTTTTACTGGAGCGGTGTACAATAAACGGGGTCTCTTCGAGGTGGCTGATGGTGGATCAATCTTCCTAGACGAAATCGGCGAATTGCCCCTCTCAATGCAAGTGAAGATCCTGAGGGTGATACAGGATAGGGAGTTCACCCGTGTCGGGGGAACGGAACAGATCAAGGTCGATGTTCGAATCATATCGGCCTCCAATAAGGATCTAGAGGAGGCCGTCAGGGAGAAAAAATTTCGGGAAGACCTTTATTACCGCCTTAATGTTATCCAGATCAAGTTGCCGTTGCTTCGAGAACGGAGGGAGGATATCCCCCTTCTGGCCGAAAACTTTTTCAAGAAATACGGCCAAGAATTGGACAAGAACATACGGGAAATCTCCCCCGATGCCATGAAACTGCTCGTCAATTACGACTACCCCGGAAATGTCAGAGAACTTCAAAACATCATCGAGAGGGGTGTTGCCCTGGAGACCAGTACTACTCTGACGGTTGAGAACCTCAAATCTTATATGGATGAACAGCAAGGAGTCAAGAGGATTGATGATGCCCTCTTCGATATTCCAACCGAGGGGATCGATCTGGAAATGGTCGTGGGGGATTTGGAAAGGAGTTTGTTGATTAAGGCATTGGAGAGGGCAAAGGGGGTTAAGAAGAAAGCGGCCGAATTGTTGAATATCAATTTTCGATCGATGCGATATCGTCTTGAGAAGTATGGCCTCAATACCAGGGACTAGTGTCACGTCCCAAAAGTGACGGCTTCGTAAAAAGTCCATCTGCTGCGTTCCGCTTCATCCCCTGCC
>JAUWDQ010000220.1 GCA_030608745.1 Pseudomonadota bacterium
GACGTTCCACTCGTCCTCCCGTTTTTTGCCCTCTTGAAGGGCCTGACGGAAGCGGGCCAATGCTTCCTTGGAGATCATAAATGTCGGCTCGAGGGGCCAGCCGAGGTTTTCCTTGGTCAACTTGACTTCATCGATACCCAAGGGCTCGCCGTGTGCCGCTGCCGTGTCCTGCTTATTCGGGCTACCGTAGCCGATGTGCGTTCGGATAGTGATAATCGAGGGACGTCTGGACTCCTCCTGCGCCGCCCGAATTGCCCTCGTTATTGCTTCCAAGTCGTTCCCGTCATCCAGCTGCTGCACGTGCCATCCGTAGGCTACAAAACGTGCTGCCCGATCCTCAGTAAAGGCGAGATCGGTGCTCCCCTCGATGGAAATTTGGTTGTCGTCGTATAGGTAGATCAGCTTACCAAGCTTCAAGTGCCCGGCCAGGGAAGCGGCCTCGTGGGAGATGCCCTCCATGAGATCGCCATCGCTGACGATACCGTACGTATAGTGGTCCACAATGGTATGGCCAGGACGGTTAAAATGGGCTGCCAGAAACCGTTCGGCAATGGCCATACCCACCCCATTGGCAAAGCCCTGTCCCAAAGGACCGGTGGTGGTTTCAACCCCCGGTGCGTGATATGATTCCGGATGGCCCGGGGTTTTACTGTCCCACTGGCGGAAGTTCTTCAATTCCTCTAGTGGTAAGTCGTATCCCGTGAGATGCAACAAGCTGTAGAGCAGCATGGATCCATGGCCGGCAGATAAGACGAACCGGTCCCTATCCGGCCATCTTGGATTTGCGGGGTTCATCCTCAAGAAGCGAGTCCAAAGGACATAAGCCATTGGAGCCGCGCCCATGGGCATGCCGGGGTGACCGGAATTGGCCTTCTGCACTGCGTCCACGGCCAGCATGCGGATGGTATTGATACAGAGTTGATCCAACGCGTCCTGTCCATTTCCCATGAAAAACCTCCGAAATCGTTAACGAGCGATTCATTCAAAATTGCTTTTTTAATACACTATTTTATCCCCAAATGCTACATCTTTTCACGGCTGCTTCACATCGAGCAATTCAAGCATTTTCCCTGTATCAATGATTGGAAGCTTGCATTGATAGTTGAGACAGACATAGGCAGTGGCTTTCCCATCGATGCTCGACTGGTATTTGGTATATTCAGCAAGTCGTATGATATCCGGCGACTCTTTTTCAGTTGGGCGAAAAAGTACAATCTTGTTGGGCGCAAAGTGTGTCCGGAGGGCCCGGAGCATGGCTTTTGCGTCCTCTGCCCCGGTGGTGCCGGCGATGACTACCTCGTAAGAGGGGCCTATTTCAAAGTCCACTGCAAGCATCAATTGGGTATAGGCTGAGGGGGATTGCTTGACAGCCTCGGAAAAAGCACGCCCGATCTTTAGGGATTTCTCCTCCAAATCCGTATTTGCCGTAATCCTTCCCAGGCGAAGCAGGTTCAATGCCGCAACGGAATTCCCCGATGGGATTGCGCCATCGTAGATATCCTTCTGCCTTACGAGGAGCTTCTCAGCATCACCCGCGGTGAAATAAAACCCTCCCGTTTGATCATCCCAGAAGTGTTTCAATAAATCATCATTGAGCTTCAGCGCCGTTTGGAGGTACCGTACCTCAAAGGTGGTTTCGTAGAGCTCCAACATTCCCCAGATCAGAAAGGCATAATCGTCCACATAGGCTGGTAGGGCCGCCTCATCATTCCGGTAACGATGCAAGAGTCGCCCATCGGGGTTGCGCATATTCTTGAGGATGAAATCCAGGGCCTGCTCGGCAGCCTTCGCATATTGAGGTTCATCGAGGACTCTTGCCCCCTTGGCAAGGGCGGCGATCATGAGGCCATTCCAGTCGGTCAGAATCTTGTCGTCTTTATGGGGATGGATCCGTTTCTCCCGGGCGGCGAAGAGCTTTCCTCGGGCATCCTCCAAACGTTTTTTCAGCTGCTCTTCGGGCTTTTTCAGCTCTGATGTCTTCTCATGAATTTCTCTCTTCAAATGGAGGATATTTCCTCCCATTTGCTTCCCCGTCGCCTCTTCGTGAAAATTACCCTCCTTCTCAATGCCGAAGACCGCTATGATTAAATCGGCCTCCTTGGTCGGGAGGACCTGCCGGATCTCTTGCTCCGTCCACAGATAAAACTTCCCTTCTTCTCCCTCGCTCTCAGCATCCTCTGCGGAGTAGTATCCACCCGTTGGTGCCCTCATATCCCGCAGGACATAGGTAAAGATTTCCCGTACCGTTTGTGCGTATTCTCCCTTCCCGGTTGCTTGATATGCCTCCGTGTAGGCCATTGCCAACAGTGCTTGGTCGTAGAGCATCTTTTCAAAGTGTGGCACCAGCCACAGTTGGTCGGTGGAATAGCGGTGGAAGCCGAAGCCAACGTGGTCATAGATACCTCCAGTTCTTAGTGCCCGAAGGGTTTTTTCCACCATGTCGAGCGCTTTTTCATTACCAGTGCGCTTCCAGTACCGAAGCAAGAAGAGGAGGTTGTGGGGGGTGGGAAACTTTGGTGCACTGCCGAAACCACCGTATTGTTCGTCAAAGCGCTGGGCCAGCTGTTCATATGCACTCTTTAGGGTCGGTTCTCCTAGTTCTTCGCCCGGTGGGTATTTCGACACCCGCCCGAGCGCAGCGGTGATTTGATTGGCCGACTTTACCACCTCGTCCCGTTTCGTTATCCAGATCTCCTTGATCCGGGGAATCAGGTCCAACATTCCAATTCTGCCAAAACGGTTCTCCTTTGGGAAATAGGTTCCGGCGAAGAATGGTTTCTTATCCGGTGTCATGATGATGGTGAGTGGCCATCCGCCACTGCCCGTCAACATTTGGCAGACGCTCATGTAGATGTTATCGAGGTCGGGCCGCTCTTCCCGATCCACTTTGATGGAGACAAAGACCTCATTCATCAACTTGGCTACCTCAGGATCCTCAAACGACTCGTGTTCCATCACATGGCACCAGTGACACGTTGAATATCCGATGGACAGAAAAATAGGTTTATCTTCCCTTCGGGCTTTCTCGAATGGTTCCGGTCCCCAGGGATACCAATCCACGGGGTTATCCGCATGTTGAAGTAAATAAGGGCTCTTCTCAAATATCAGGCGATTATGACCCTTTTTAGGGCGACCTGCCGGACGATCTCTTCTCTGCTGTTCATGTTGCTTCCGTTCCATTACTTTTTCTCCTCTTCCCTTCCCCGATGTCCGTTGAGCTCCCGGGAAAATCACGATTCCCATACCCACAAGGGCAAGGGCAAGGGATAATCCGGTCAGGACCCTTATTTTTTTACCCTTCATAACATACCTGTGATGGACTATCCATTGACATCATCCCACCTTAACAATATCATTTTCGTCATAAGGCCATCAACGCGATGATTCTGGAAATGGACGTGTTAGGGTTTCAAAGAATATTTGGGTTAACACTCAAATATATCTGCGGGTATTAATCGATCCTTGACCTAAGTCAATAAGGGTTTCCCCGCCGGGTTTTCCTGAAATTTCCCTTGATTTTTCATCGTGTGGTTAAGACCTTTGCTCACACCGGCCATTGGATGCCAGTCGGAGAATTCGTCGATACACTCTGAAGGGCAGGGCTTGCATGGCACGATCTTCTATCCATCTCCGGCTTGAAAAGTTCCAATTTCATACCCTTCATCCAGAGGTCTTCGTCGGAACGACTGCCGATCGGTATGCTGGGTGGATTGGACAGAATTTCATACACCTCTGCCCAAACGATGATCAACACAATGGGCGAAAAGGCGAACAGTTATGAGTTATTGGTGGATTGACGAGCCCCTGGTCTTAGGGAGCAGTAATCCCACGACCAGGCAACTCGAGAAACTCTATCAAGAAGGGTTTAGAAGCATTATCTCGCTTCTCGATGAGGCGGAACAAAGCCCCAACTATGACATTGAGGAAGTTGGGGCAATGGGATTTAAGAGGTATTCCATTCCTTTGAAGGACTTCTCGGTCCCTATGCTGTACGATTTTAAAGTATTTTTAAGGGCGGTACACCAGGCCCTGGAACAAGGCAAGGTTTTGGTCCATTGTCAGGCTGGGCTAGGAAGAACTGGCACAATGGCCGCAGCCTATTGGATTAACAAAGGTTTATCTGTTAATGAGGTTACCAAAAGGATTCGGAAATCAAATCCGAGTGTTATCGAGAACGTTGGGCAAGAAAATAGCCTGTATGAGCTGGAAGCGTTCGTTGCCTCACGAGCAGTTTGATCTAAAAAAAGCCCCACTTTTTCGGGCAGAACCGAATTATCATTGATGGCTTCGTAAAAAGTCCAACTTCTGCGTTGCACTGCATCCTTCGTCACTGCAGCGTACTGTAAGTACGCCTCATTCCTCAGGATTTGCGCGCCTTGAATTTGGAGCTTTTTACTTTGCCATCGAATTTTGACTTT
>JAUWDQ010000134.1 GCA_030608745.1 Pseudomonadota bacterium
CTCCTCACGATCCCCATGAACATGGCAGCGGCCATCCCCTTGCCCGCCACGTCGCCGATCACGATGTTGCTGTAGCCATCGCCGATCCGGAGACAGTCATAGAAATCTCCCCCCACTTCCAATGCGGGAATACACTCCCCAGCGATTTCTAGTCCCTTCACCGTGGGGAACTGTTCGATGAGGAGACTCTTCTGAACGTGGTAGGCTATCTCCAGTTCCCTCTCCATCCTCTGTTTGGTGAGGATCTCTTCCCTACTCTCCAGTAATTTTCCGCTCATGGTGTTGAGGGCTTCCCCCAATTCCCCCAACTCGTCTTTGCTCCGGACATCGATTTTGGTATCCAATTTCCCCTGGGCCATGACCTTGGTCTTTTCGATAATTCTCAGGATGGGTTGGGTGAAGGTTCTGGAGATCTTCAGAGAGAGAAGGATGGTAAACAGAAGGACTCCGATCACGATGAGATAGGTGCGCCTCAATATGGATTGGCTCAGGGGGGTGAAGAAGGCCTCCTTGGTCCCCACGTACAGGATGCCGATTCGGTCCCCCCAATAGTTCTTGATGGGTTCATAGGAGGAAATGTACCAGTCCGTCACCACGAACGCCCTGGAATTCCAGGGTTTTCCCTCCTCGATCACCTGATCGTAGACTTCCTGGGACACACGGGTACCTACTGCCCTCTGGCCTTCCAGGTCCCTGACATTGGTCGAAATCCGAACATCATCTTGAAAGATGGTGGCCGTTCCCTCCCCCACACTGTCCACGATCTTATCCACGATCTTATAATTTCTCACCAGAAATTGACCCCCCACCACCACCCCGATCACCTTTTCTTCATCCATTACGGGAATAAGAGCCACCAAGGCCATGCCCATCAGCTTCTTTTCAATGTTGAGGGGCCTTGCCTTTGGGGTGAAGCGGTATTTAATGATCAACTGCTGGGCATAGGTTTGCCGTATATCGTCCTCGATATCCACCTCTTTCGGTTTGAAGACTTCTGTGGAGACGATCTCTTTTCCCTTGAGGGCCTCTCTCACCAAATACTTTAGGGCATAGTCGTCAAGATCGTTATTGGTTTTGCAGAGGACGTCTCCGAAACGGTCGATCACATTGATGAGGTCGACGTTGAGGATTCGCTTGGAAACGCTGATCTTCTTCTTTAGTCCGCTGGTTTCCCGGTCAAGGATCTTTTTCTTAATCTCCGGCAGGGAGGAGAGGATTCTGATGCCATCGGCGATCTTTTCCAGTTCGGCGTGGAAGATACCCCAGGCTGTCTTCAGATTGGTGGAAATTTCCACCTGGTTGTACCGAGTCATCGTCTCCTGTAAGCGTCTCAGCGTTATGGCCGTAACGAAACCTAGGGGGACCAGGGCAACGATGACAAAGAATATGAGCAATTTCCTGGAAATGGTAAAACGAAATTTCGTTCGAAAAGGGTTTAGACTCATGTTTGAGGCCCTATGAGTTCGTTCATTTCGCCTTCCTTTTGGCCTCCAGTATCGCCATAGCCTCTTCCACCGTCTCCGCTTGGGTCAGATAATCATGCAATTCGGCGACTTGGATGACTTTCTTAACGATATCCCGGAGGTTTATCAGCACGAGACCTCCGTCGCCCTTCGTCTCCTTATTGATGGAAAGCAAAACCCTCAAGCCACTGCTGCTCAGGTAAGTCACCTCCGAGAAATCCAGAATGATACTCTTGGTCTTTTGTTCTAAAACCTTATCAATCTCATCTTCCAATTGGGAAGAGAAACTGGCATCCAATCTCCCCTCTACTTTAACTAATTGGATACCATTTCTTTGGGTATCGATAACCTCGATCTTCATTGACCATTCCCCTTTGATTGAGAGATCCGTTTAATCAAAATTAAATGGTTCCCTTCGTTTGGCGAATAATGGTAACGAATATCATCCATTACCTTCTTCATGAAGTAGACTCCCATGCCGACATTCTTCTCCTTGCCGTCCTCCGTGATATCTTTCATATCGAGCAGCGGAATTTCCAAGGGGTTAAACCTTTTCCCCTGGTCGAGGAGGTCTATTTGGACCAATTCGCGGTCGACCGATACCCTCACCTTGAAATAATTGATGGGCCCAACTTGATAGGCATACTTAATGACGTTGGTGGAAGCTTCATCGACAGCCAATAAGATATCCTCGATGTCTTTTGTGGGTACCTCCTGATTTTGGCAAACGCTCTTCAAAAAATCCGCTACGGTGGATAGGTACTTTAATCGGTTTGGCAGTCTGATTTCCACGATTTCTTTCGGAGGAGACACCTCATTGCCTTCTGATCCGAGGAGATAGCTTGTGGTAACATCCAGTGCCTCGGAAATCTTCTGGAGGGTGTTCAATGAAGGCTGACATTTATTCTGTTCGACCTGGGAAATGAAGCTGGCCGAAACCCCCACCTTTTTTGCCAGATTGCGAAGCGACATTCCCCTCAACATCCTCAATTCCTTCAATCGAACACCGATATTCATGGTTTTAATCCCATGTGAAGATTTTAGAATTTCACCGTATAGATGGGCTTTTGCCTAAATTCACTCTCACTTACTGAAGGAAATGCGGTATTTAGCTAAAAACCTGTTACATATTGAAACATGTCATATGTACCATGAGAACAAGCGCACTGTCAATATATACTGAACGAATAGCCCGGATAGATCCAGGAGAAGGAGAGTTTTCACAGGGGAAGCTTGGCCCAAGGATCAGGATTTGGTGGTCGAATAGTCTTGTGAAAAAAATATCTTTCCCCTTGCATTATCCCTTTAGCGTGCTATATAGTTAGGGGGTTAAGGATTTCAAGTTCCGCGGAAATTCCTTCAATTCTTGGTGAAGGGAGTTGAGAGTTGAAGTTCTCGAAGGTTCCAGAGGCGACGATTAGGCGGTTATCGAGATATTCGAGGTGCTTGGAGCAACTGCAGGCTAAGGGAGAAAAAGTTGTTTCTTCCGCCCAACTGGCTACCAAGTGCGCAGTTAATGCGGCCCAAGTGAGAAAGGACTTGGCCTACTTCGGTGAGTTTGGTATCAGGGGGGTTGGATATTACGTCAGCGAATTGCTATTCGACATTAAACGAATTCTCGGATCGGATAAAGAATGGAGAATGGCGATTGTCGGGATGGGAAATCTGGGTTCAGCCCTCTTTTCCTATAAGGATTTCCTGAAACAAAACTATAAAATCGTAGCCGCTTTCGATATCGATCCCCATAGGATCATTGGGAGGGTATCGGAAAAGCTGGGCAAGCCCGTGGAAATCCTTCATTCCGACACCTTAAGGGAAGTAGTGAGGGAGAGAAACATCGAAATCGGGATTATCACGACCCCGGCGAATCAAGCCCAGAAGGTAGCCGATCAACTGGTGGAGGCCGATGTCAGGGGAATCCTCAACTTCGCCCCCGCCCAAATAGAGGTTCCGGAGGGGTATATCGTGAAGAACGTCTTCTTCACGACCGTATTGGATAACCTGGCCTATCTCCTATCCGTTTAGTTCCATTCAATCCCACGGTTGGCCTCTCCCCGCGATCTGAGGGAGAGCTCCTTTCCCAGCAGCTACCAATTGTTATTTCGCCACCAGACGAGGGTGAAGTAATGTTCCCGTCAAGGAGAAGGGGTAAATCCCTTTGGTCTTACCTTGCCGGCCGAGAAGGGAGAGAAGCACTTGATACCTGGGATCGAATTTCGGCGAAGGTTTAACTGTAATCCTCAGGTTGAGTCGGCTCTGGGGAAGATGGGAATTGAGGAGGATATTTCCGAGCACCTGGCCATTGAGATCCCCTCCTGAGGAGGCAAGGCGCTTGATAATGATTTTTCCACGTTTTAGTTCTATGCTGCCTTGAATACGCCCCACGCGAAGAGGAGCAATACCGGGTAAGGGCAATCTGCTCAGCATCGCCCCGCTTATCTCAAATTCAGCCGATCCGGACTGCCCGGAGAGATCTCCTTCCCTAAAGGCAATCGTCGTTTTTCCCTTCAGGATTCCGGCCATCTCCACCCCCATCACATCCCGAAGAACGTGGCTGCGCTGGAGATTCACATCCCTTCCCAAAAGCGCTAACTCGCCACCTCCTCCGTTTTTGGAAAACTCCCCCTCCACGGTGCCATCCAACATCTCTCCCCATAATCGAAGGGAGACTTTTCTCCACAGAAGTGGAAGGAGGGAAAGGGTAATCCTAAATCGCTCGATACCTATCACCTCAACCTTTTTCGAATCCACCAAAGCGGAGATGACCACGTTCTTAAATGTTAAGCCCGATAAAAGATGAGGACGAACCTCCTCAATTTCGTAACGGAAGGGAGTTTTGGCCTCCAGCTCCCCTATGATTCTCTTCTTAATGGTCTCACAGGGGAAACCGATATAGAGAAAAAAAATGAAAAAGAAAACACCAAGGAGGATGAAAATGACAGCGTGGAGGACCCTCTTGCCCTTCATCTGGATGGCCAATGGCTTTCTCCTCTTCCAAGATTGACGGTTTCGTAAAAAGTCCATCTGCTGCGTTGCGCTTCATCCTTCGTCACTGCAGCGTACTTCTATGTACGCCTCATTCCTCAGGATTTGCGCGCCTTGCATCTGGATCTTTTCTCTTTGCCGTCTGATTTCAACTTTTTACAATGACGTCAAGATTGCCGATAGCCGAGAAAGGTTTAATCCCTCATTGCACTCAGGAGGAACATCTCCATCTCCTCCATCGTCAGGATCCCCGGGGGGATGGGGTGGCCCATTTGTTCAAGGAGGAGGGATAGCTCGGCAACCGGGGGGAGGCAGTATCCCCTTTCGGTTAAACTACTTCTAAGGGAAGAAATTTCAGCGGGGATATATTTGGTAGTTAACTCCCCACTCTCCAAGATGAGAATGTGATGAGCATAGCTGGCGTCCTCAACGGAGGTGGTGAAGTGGATGACGGCCATCTTCCTTGTGATATTCAGCTCCGATAAAATGGACATGAATCGGCTTCTCCAGCAGGGGTCGAGGACGGAGGTAGCCTCGTCGATGATGAGGTAATTCGGTTCCAAGGCCAGGACTGCCGTAATGGCTACCCTTTGCTGCTGGCATTTGGAGAGGAAGTGTAGGGGGAAGCTGAGGAATTGCTCCATTCCAAGCAAACCCAGATATTCCGTTATCCTCTTCCGTATCATCTCCCTTCCCACCCCGATACATTCCAGGCCAAAAGCCATCTCTTCCTCCACTATGGGGAAAAGGAGTTGCTCATCGGGGTTGGAAAAGATCAGCCCAACATGAGATCCTCCCTCACTTGGGGAGATCGGTTGCCCATCGACCAAGATTTTCCCCGATGAGGGATGGAGCAGGCCTTTGATCAATTTGGCCAAGGTGGTCTTACCCGCTGCATTTTTCCCCAAGATGGCCACATATTCCCCCTCTGCAACCATGAGGTCAAAGCCATTTATAACGAAGGATCCACCTCTCTTTTTGTCGGTATAGCGAAAACCAACCTTTCTTAATTCAAGCATCGTTTTGATGTCCGCGGGATGAAAAGGGCGAGGGATCAGCATTGCCCTCTACCCGGGGGAAACCAAAATCACTTCAGATCACTTCGTCTCTTCCCCTTTCTTAGGGCGTTCTTTCCTCGATAATCTAGCCCCCTTTTCTCCCTCCGCAGGAGATGATTCCCTGCTGGGTCCTCTCTTTTTGGAAACTGATTTGGGTTTGGAAGCTTTCCCCTTTGTCTTCGACTTCTCCTTATCGGTGGAAGATACTTTGGTAGTCAACTCGATAACACTCAAAAGAGCCCCGTCTCCAGGGCGATGCCCCGCCTTGAAGATTCGTGTATATCCTCCCTGTCGGTCTTGAAAGCGGGGGGCAATATCTTCAAAGAGTTTTTTGACAATTTTCCTGTCTTTGATAACGGATAGGGCATTCCTCCTTGCATGGAGGCTACCCTGTTTTCCAAGGGTGATCATTTTTTCGGCGAGTTTTTGAAGTTCCTTTGCCTTAGCATCGGTAGTCTCTATCCTTTCATTGCCAAGAAACGAGGTTACCATGTTTCTCAACATCGATACCCTATGGCTAGAGTCACGGTTGAGCTTTCTCCCCGCTTTTTGATGTCGCATGAGGGGATCTCTCCTTATCCATTCGGGGTTGTGGACTCCTCTTCGGCCTTTCCCTCGGGTTGAGCGGGGAAATTTTCCAATTTCATGCCTAAACCGAGGCCCATTTCCGTCAGTATCTCCTTGATCTCGTTGAGGGATTTCCTCCCGAAGTTTTTAGTCGCCAAAATCTCCGCTTCCGTCTTTTGCACGAGTTCTCCGATCAATCTGATGTCTGCGTGTTTAAGACAATTGGCAGACCTGACTGAAAGCTCCAACTCATCCACGCTCTTGAAGAGGTTCTCGTTCAACTGCTCCTGTTCATCCTGTATTACCTCCTCACCGGTCTCATCCTCTTCCTCGAAGTTGACCAATATGCTGAGCTGGTCCTTCAATATCTTGGCGGCATAGGAAACGGCATCTTCCGGGTGCACACATCCGTTGGTCCACACCTCCAGGGTTACCTTATCGTAGTCGGTGATCTGTCCTACCCGCGCATTGGTCACCGAATAATTTACCTTGGTAATGGGTGAGAATATGGCATCGATGGGAATGGTACCAATGGCCTGCCCCTCTTCCTTGTTCTTCTCAGCGGGTACATACCCCTTCCCCCGTTTAACCACCATCTCCATTTTCAACTTTCCATCAGGGGACAAGGTAGCGATGGGATGATCTGGGTTCGTGATCTCAATTGTATCATCGGTGATAATATCACCTGCCCTAACCACCTCCTTACCTTTCGCTTCAATTCGTACGGTCTTCGGACCATCAGCGTGGAGTTTAATCTTAACCTCTTTCAGGTTTAGGATAATATTTGTAACATCCTCCGTGACGCCAGGAATACTGGTGAATTCATGGAGGACGCCATCTATCTTTACCGAGGTGATGGCGGCCCCTTGAAGAGATGATAGCAAAATTCTCCTAAGGGAGTTGCATATAGTAATGCCAAATCCACGCTCAAAGGGTTCGGCGTAAAATTTCCCATAAAATGGGGTCAGGGTTTCCTTTTCGACCTCCAACTTCTTCGGTTTTATGAGCTCCTTCCAATTCCTCTGCATATTTTCCCCCTCGAATAGAGGCCACGGGAAAAGCC
>JAUWDQ010000053.1 GCA_030608745.1 Pseudomonadota bacterium
TTTGTTTGGTTTAGATGGTTTGGAGGGTTTATTGGATTTCTGGAGAAAACCGTTGTCCCTTCGCTTCAATGCTTCCGAAATCACCCTCCCTTTCACCTTAGTGATGGCCTCATTTCATCCCCTGGCCTTACAATAATCCGCCGAGTAAAACTTCCCTAAAAGATGGGCAAATCTACCCAAAGCGTTTCAAAACCGCCTCAGCCACCTTTATGCCCGACAGGATTTCTCCCTCAAAACCCAAATAGGGGAAATTTCCCCTGCACGCAAGAAATAGGCCCTCCATCGGAGTAACAGTAGGAAGAATCTCATCTCCCACTCGAAACGACGATGTACTCCCATATATGGTATCGGTATTGGTCCACTCGCTACGATAACGCTCTATAGAAGGCCGCCCGTCTATCAGTCGAATTGATCTTTCCAGGAAGGGAGCGATCTGCAATAGGTGAATCAACATGTCCTCGATAACTCCTTTGATTCCAGCCCTAGCCGGCCTCCCTTTGGCCACGGGAACGAGGGCATTGACCGTAACCGACCTCTTCCCCGATGGAGTACCGACCCCCTCGGGTCCTATGAAAACCATCAGAAGGTTCCCATTTTCATCTGGGGCATCCAAATCACGCAATGAGACGAAACAATCCCCCAACCCCACGGGAATCCCTCGGGCATCAATACCGAGGTTTAAGGAGAGTATGAAATACCGGGGCCAAAGACGCTTAGCTTTTTCGGCCCATTTTCGTTCTGGAAAAGCCGTGGGGATGAGCCTCCTCAATTGGCTGAAGGGGATATCTCCAACGAAAACCCTGGATAATATGGGTTCCCCCTCACCCTTCGTATAAATCCTGAATTCCCCCTGGTCCTTTTCGATACGAAGTGTGTTAAAAGATTCAAGGGCGTTGATTTTTCCTCCCCCCCTCAGCGCTTCCCCCTTGACCCTATCCATGAACCCCTGAGGACCCATAATATTCGTGAAGGCCTCATCCTCCATCAAGTTGCCTATGAGATGGGAGGCCAAGCTAACGGGGAGATCATCCGCAATGAGATAACTCATGCTCTTGATTTGAACATCTATGAATCGAGCCAAGGCTTTATCCCCCTTCACGGAAGCCAGGAAGGCGGACACCGGTCTATCGGATAGACCGTGATATACAGGGACAAACCATCTTCTAATCCGACCGATGAGCGGTTGTTCAACGCCTATGGCCATTATATTGTGGCGAATCCAATTTCCCTTTTGTAACTGAGAGTAGAAGGCTTCGATGAGGCCGAAGTCCCTTGGAAACTCCTTCTTCATCTGGTCCAAAAGTACGGCTCGATCAACCGATATATCCACCCTATGGTTGGGGAGAAGAACCTGGCATTTAAGGTCCGTTCTGGGACTAAATTCGCCGTGGTCTAAGGGGAGGTCCAAAAGGTGATAAACCCTCTCAATGACGGCCCTGTTGAGGAGGAGCTCGGAAAGGTTGGAAAACCGTCGGAATTGATATCTCCTGCGAGCGGAACCTGCCATCGCCTTCTCCTCCAATATGAGCACAGAAAATCCCTTCTTGGTGAGAAGAGCTCCCGCTAAAATCCCGCCAGCATTGGCGCCCAGGATGACAACGTCCCATCTCTTCATCAGATGAACTCCACCCTCTCCTCTTCACCCTTTGCTTCGGATATCTGCCCGATCAGAAAAGCCCTTTCCCCCAATTCCTTCAGTCGAATCAAAACGCCCTCTGCCTCTTCAGTTTTGGCCACGAGGATCATCCCGATTCCATTGTTAAAAGTCCTCCACATCTCCTCTTCCGGAATTCGGCCCATCCTTTGCAGAAAGGAAAAGATGGGAGGAACCTGCCAGCTTCCCTTTCGAAGGGAGGCTTTACACCTGGGAGGTAAAATCCTGGGGAGGTTTCCCTTAATTCCCCCTCCCGTAATATGAACAATCCCCCGAATGTGAAACTCCTGCTTCAGGGGCATCACTGGCTTGACATAGATTCGTGTCGGTTCCAAGAGTTCTTCCCCGATTGTCCGCCCCAACTCCTCAACCCAATCGTCCACACGGAGATTGAGCTGATCGAAGACAACCTTCCTCACTAACGAATATCCGTTGCTGTGGAGCCCGTTGGAGGCAAGCCCAATCAACCTATCCCCCGCGGAAATCTCAGACCCGTCGATCACCTCCCCCTTATTGGCAATTCCCAGGACGAAACCAACCAAATCATACTCGCCCCGCCCATAGAACCCGGGCATCTCCGCGGTCTCCCCTCCGATTAAGGAACACCCCGCCTCTTTGCATCCTTTGACAATCCCCTCGATGACGGAAACAGCCTTCTCTAATTCTAATTTTCCCGTTGCGATATAATCCATAAAAAAGAGCGGCTGGGCTCCGCTGACGAGGATATCATTGACACACATGGCTACTAGATCGATTCCCACCGTATCATGCCGGTCGACCATGGAGGCCACTTTGAGCTTAGTTCCAACCCCATCCGTCGACGCCACGAGTACGGGGGCCTGATGCCCAATATCATCCAGAGAATAACACGCGGTGAATCCCCCTAATTTCGTGAGGACCCGAGGGCCGAACGTGGATTCGGCAAGGGATTTTATCCTCCTTACAAACTCGTCTCCCAAACCCACGTCCACTCCTGCTTCCTTGTACAGCATCGGAACTTACCTCCTAATAGACCTTCATAAGACATTGTTTTACGTGGCTCAATCATGACGGCTTCGTAAAAAGTCCATCTGTTGCGTTGCGCTGCATCCCCTGCCCTGTTAAATTGAAGGCAGCCATATCAATAGATATGGGATATAGAAGGTGCTTGAAAACAGTAACATCAAACAAAGAAAATATTTAACAGGGTAAATCACTGCACCGTACTTCTATGTACGCCTCATTCCTCAGGATTTGCGTGCCTTGCATCTGGATCTTTTTTCTTTGCCGTCTTATTTCGACTTCTTACGAAATCATCAATCTTAGATAATCCTTTGCCCGATGTCAAATCATTTTGCTTGCGAATGAGAAAAGTCTTTCCTCGTAAACCCTCCAATGAAAGGGAAGACGAGGTTTCCCCGGATCGCGATGTGTCGAAAAACCCAGGGCCGATCCCCGACAAGCATGGCAATTGACTTTCTGAGTTATTTGTGATTAATTGACTAACTTGTATTGTGAGGAGTCACATGGATCGGGTGGATTTCCAGTACAGGCTTCCACGTAACCTCATCGCTCAGTATCCGTCGAGGGAAAGGGATCAATCTCGGCTCATGGTGGTTCATCGTGATGTGGGTTATATAGAGCATCGAACTTTTTGCGATTTACCTGAATTTCTCGATGAAGGTGATGTCCTTGTCGTCAACGATACGAAGGTTTTAAAGGCAAAACTTTTGGGAAAAAAGGAGACCGGGGGAAAGGTTGAAGTCCTGATCACCGAAAAGGTAAGCGATCGAACGTGGAAATGTATGGTCAAGAGGACTAGATCCATTAGCAATGGCTCCGAGGTTCTCTTCGGTGATGGCTTGACCGGAAAGTTCCTGGGGAGGGATGAGACTGGGAGTTGGAGAATCGAATTCCACTTCAAGAGGGATTTCTATGAGGCAATCGATAAATGGGGGCAAATGCCGTTACCCCCTTACATTAAGAGGAAGGAAACCCTTCCTCTCGATGAGGAACGCTATCAGACAATCTTCGCCACAAAACCGGGCTCCATTGCCGCTCCAACCGCTGGCTTACACGTAACTCATTCCCTTTTGGAGAGGATAAGACAGAGGGGCGTATCCATCGTTCCCATTACCCTCCATGTAAACGTGGGGACCTTTTTCCCCATCAGGACTGAACGCGTAGAAGATCATAAGATGGCTCCCGAGTATTTTGAGATAGGCCCGCGGGCCGTCGAGGACATCAATATGGCCAAGGAAAGGGGAAGGAGAATTGTCGCGCTGGGTACGACAACCACCCGGTCACTGGAATCGGCCGTCGATTCACGGGGAAAACTGGTGGCCACTGCTGGATACTCAGACCTCTTCATCCACCCTCCGTATCGATTCAGGATGGTGGACGCGCTGGCCACCAATTTCCATCTTCCGGGGACTACTCTCATATTGTTGGTTTCGGCCTTCGCCACCTGGGAACTCATCAAGAAGGCTTATGGAGAGGCCATCAAAAGGGAATATCGTTTCTTCAGCTATGGGGACGGAATGCTGATTCTCTGAATGGAGATGAAAGGTTTTCGGCCTCAAGGGGGCCGGAGCACCCTTTGTCGTCAAGGTTGATCTGAGGGGAAATGGGCTTTACATTCCATCTTATGAAAACGGAGAAGGAGGCCGGGGCGAGGCTCGGGAAAATCATCACGGCCCGTGGTGAGTTTGAGACCCCCGCCTTCATTCCCGTTGGAAGCCAAGCCACCATTAAATCCATGACCTCGGATGATCTGATTGAGATCGGGGTTGAGATCATCTCAAATAACAGCTACCATCTCTATCTGAGGCCTGGGCACCGAACCATCGAACAACTGGGAGGACTCCACCGATTCATGGATTGGAATCGTCCCATCCTCACCGACAGTGGCGGATACCAGATCTTTAGCCTGGGCCAATTGAGGGAGATATCCACGGATGGGGTGACCTTCCAGTCGCACATCGACGGTTCGAGGCATTTTATTAGCCCGAAAATAGCCATCGAGATCCAGAGGTCCTTGGGGGCAGACATCATCATGTGCTTGGATGAATGTATCCCCTATCCTGTTTCCTATGAATACGCACAACGCTCAACTGCTTTGACGACGGAATGGGCGAGGCAATGCAAGGAATCCCTCCGAGGAAATGGACAAGCCCTCTTCGGAATCGTTCAGGGCGGTACGTTCGAGGATTTACGAGAGAAAAGCGCGAGGGAGCTCCGTAAAATCGGCTTCGATGGTTATGCCATTGGGGGATTAGGTGTCGGTGAAAGTCGAGAGGTTATGTGCCGTATGGTCAGCCGTACGGCCCCCCTCTTGCCCCAGGAGAGTCCCCGGTATCTCATGGGGCTGGGGAAACCCGAGGATCTCATTGATGCAGTCATGGGAGGAGTCGACCTCTTCGACTGCGTCATCCCCACCCGTAATGCACGTAACGGGATGCTCTTTACCTCTTCCGGAAAGCTGGTGATCAAGAACGCTCGGCATGCCACCGACGAGCGGCCCGTTGAAGAAGGGTGCGGATGCTATACCTGCCGCCACCATTCCAGGGCCTATCTGAGACATCTTTACATGGCCAGGGAAACCCTGGCTTTGAGGCTTAACACCATCCACAATCTCTACTACTACGTACATTTGATCAAACAGCTGAGAGAGGCCATCCGCCAGGACAGACTGTTGGATTTCTGTCAAAAATGGCAGAAAAAGAGGAAGGAAAAAGATGACCTGTAATGGAAAAGCCCCGGCTATGTAGCCTTTCATCAACATTACCGTCAACATATAGATAGGAGGTCACTATGTTCGATCAAATCGCTTACGCAATGGGTGGCTCTGGACAAGGAGGCCAACAAGGGTTTGGGATGTTCCTTCCCCTCATCCTCCTCTTCGGCATATTCTACTTCCTCCTCATTCGACCTCAGCAGAAGAGGACAAGGGAGCATAAGGAATTACTGAGTAACCTGAAAAAAGGCGATCAGGTAATCACGGCGGGGGGGCTCCATGGCAGAATTACCGGATTGACCGATACCGTTGCCACTTTGGAGATAACCGAAAAGGTGAGGGTCAAGGTAGCCAGAAGCCAAATCTCCACCAAACTCCTTCAACAATCGGATCGCTCTAAATAGGGGCCTCCCTCCAACTGCTCAAGGGAATGGAAAGGAGCTCGGCAATGAGAACGTATGAAACCATCTTCATCGCCCATCCAGATTTGGTTGAAAAGGAGGTAAAAGCCCTTATCGATAAGATGAAGGGGATTGTCGAAAATCTGAACGGACAGTTGATCAAAGTGGAGGAATGGGGTCGGAAAAAGCTGGCCTACAAGCTCAAGAAATTTACCAAGGGCTATTACGTCCTCATCCACTTTTCGGGGAATGGTGAAATCCTCGTTGAGATAGAAAGAAACTTGCGCCTTTCGGACGGCGTCTTAAAATATCAATCGATCAGGTTGGATAAAAAGGCCCCGGAGGAGGTACAGCCGGAAGTAAAGCCCCCGGTTGAAGAGCACCCTGAAGGCGGAGGAACCGAGCCCGGTAAGGGTAATGAGAACGAAAAAGAGGTGGAAAGTTAGTGCTCGGATACAATCGAGTTATTCTCATCGGAAGCTTGACAACGGACCCCGATATCCGCTACAATCCGAAAGGTGAACGAGTGGTTAAGATCACCGTTGCCATACCGCACGGACGTGATACTAGGACGACTACAGATAACTTCGATGTCCTGATTTTTTTGAGGGATAAAAAGGATCCAATGGAAAAAATCCGAAAGGGCCAATGGGTTCTCATCGAGGGTAAAATGAAACAGAGGAGATGGAAAACCCCAGAGGGCCAAAGCCAAACAAAGGTGGAAATTATAGCCGATTCTGTTGAATACCTTGGGACATCGCCAGGTAAACAGGCCCGTTAACGGTGGGCAAGGATGACCGAATGAAGAAGCCCGTGAACAAGAAGCGAAGAATCTATATCAAGAGGAAGGTGTGCCGCTTCTGCGCTGATAAGACCCTCGAAATCGATTATAAGAGCCCCAGGATATTGAGACACTTCATCACGGAAAGGGGCAAAATCATCCCCCGAAGGATATCGGGAAACTGTGCTAAACATCAAAGGGAGATTACTACCGCCATAAAGAAGGCCAGAAACATCGCCATCTTACCCTTTACCACGGTGATGAAATAACGATGGACACAGTTTCCCCTGGGATGAGCTCGTCAGGGTGAGTCGCCGTAATCCCAAATAATACCTCATTGAGCTCAAAGAAAGGAGGTACTATGGAGATTATCCTCCTCGAGGATATCCCCTCCCTCGGAAAGGTAGGAGATTTGGTAAAGGTCTCGGATGGGTATGGAAGGAACTATTTGATACCGAATAAGCTGGCCATCAAGGCAACTCCTAAGAATCGAAAGAAGTTGGAACACGAAAAGCGCTTCGCCCAGGAAAAAACGGGAAAGGTCAAAAGGGATGCCGAAAAATTAGCCAATAGGATCGAGGAGTTCTCCTGCACCATCACCAAGCCCGTGGGCGAGAGCGGGAAACTCTTTGGATCAGTCACTTCCAAGGAAATCGAACAACAGCTCAACGAGAACGGGTTCCAAATCGACCGCAAGAAGATCGAGTTGGAAGAGCCCATCAAAAACCTCGGGGTTTATACGGTTCCGATCAGGCTCCATCCCGAGGTATCAGCCAACCTTAAGCTCTGGGTCGTCAGGGAGTAATCACAAAGATGAACGAAAGCGGCGATTCGCTTCATAAGGTTCCGCCCCAAAATACCGAGGCAGAACAGTCCGTTTTGGGCGGCATCTTGATGGAGAACGAGGCCCTCAATAAGGTAGTGGAAATCCTGAACTGCGAAGACTTCTACCGGGAATCCCACCGAAAGATCTTCAAGTCCATAATCAGTCTTTCGGAGAAGAATGAACCATCGGATCTCATCACCCTGACCAATGAACTGAAATATGAAAACCTCCTGGAGGAAATCGGCGGCGCTTCCTATTTGGCTTCGTTGATCGATTCCGTTCCAACGGCGGCCAACATCGAATATTACGCCAGGATCGTCAAGGAGAAGTCCATCTTGAGGAAATTAATCCAGGCGGCAACTGAAATCGTCACCCAGGGTTATGAGGATCGGGGAGATGTGGATGGCTTTGTGGATGATGCGGAACGGATTATCTTCCAGATCTCCGAGCACAGGGTTAGGCCTTCCTTTCATTTCATCAAGGATATCATCAAGGAGAGTTTTAAAACCATAGAAAAGCTCTATGAGAAGAAGGAACTCATCACGGGAATTCCCTCAGGGTTTAAGGATTTGGATAGGAAGACAGCAGGGTTTCAATCCTCGGATTTGATCATTGTGGCCGGAAGGCCCGGCATGGGAAAAACGGCCTTCTGCCTCAATGTGGCTCAATATGCCGCTATTGAGGTAAAAATCCCGGTTGCGATTTTCTCCTTGGAGATGTCCAAGGAACAATTGGCCCTTCGGATGCTTTGTTCCGAGGCGGAGGTTGAGGGACAGAGGTTGCGGAGTGGCTTCTTGAGCGAAAGCGATTGGCCTAAGCTCACCCTGGCGGCAGGCAACCTTTCCGAAGCCCCCCTCTTCATCGACGATACCCCCGCCATCACCAACCTGGAGATTAGGGCCAAGGCCAGGCGACTGAAGGCGGAACATGGTTTGGGGCTGGTCATCGTGGACTATCTTCAGTTGATGAGGGCGAGAAGGGCAGAGCGCCGCGAGCAGGAGATTTCCGAAATCTCCAGATCTCTGAAGGCTTTGGCAAAAGAGCTCTCCATCCCCGTTGTCGCCGTCTCCCAATTGAGTCGAAAAACGGAAGAGCGACCCACCAGAAGACCACAACTATCCGACTTAAGGGAGTCCGGGGCCATCGAGCAGGACGCCGATCTGATCCTCTTTATCTACCGGGAGGAATTCTATAAGCAGGACACACCAAATAAGGGAATCGCCGAAATCATCATCGGGAAACAGAGAAACGGCCCTACAGGCCAGGTAAATTTGGCCTTCATCGATAAGTTCACCGTCTTCAAGCCCCTCTATCGGGGCGAGGAATACCCCGAGTGATCGGGGGGGGACCTAAACCCAACACATCCTTACCTTCTTGACCCGTTGGTACTGCGATAGGAAGGATAAATCAAGGCCATGAGCCTTCCAAACGCATTGACCCTCATTCGGATACTCCTTATCCCCCCATTTGTCATCTTTCTGATCTCGAAATCGTTCCAAAACGCATTCATCACCTTCGTCATCGCGGGGATAACCGATGGTCTCGATGGTTTCATCGCCAGAATTTGGGATCAGCGGACGGACCTGGGCTCCTATTTAGACCCCATCGCCGACAAACTCCTCCTGACCTCGGCATTCGTCACCCTAGCTATTCTCCACATCCTCCCTGGTTGGCTGACGGTAATCGTTTTGAGCCGAGATGTCCTCATCGCCCTCGGCTTCTGGGTCCTCACCATGACAAATCATAAGCCCACGATTAAGCCCAGATTTACCAGCAAGATCACCACAGTTTTCCAGACTCTCACCGTCATCTGGGTGCTGCTTCCACCCCAATGGAATATTAAAGGCCTATTTCCCCAACAAGTTTTCATCACACTGACGGCATTCTTTACCATCCTATCCGGGGTTCATTACATCTATATCGGAAACAAACTCCTAACCGAAAAATAAGGAGGGGGGAATATGTCGCAGATCGTGCAAGTTACGGGTCGTGAAATTCTCGACTCCAGGGGAAATCCCACCGTTGAGGTGGAGATTTCTTTGGAGAGCGGAGCCCGGGGAAGGGCTGCGGTCCCTTCCGGGGCATCTACGGGAGAGCATGAGGCCATCGAACTGAGGGACAAGGATCCCCATCGGTATCTGGGCAAGGGTGTATCAAAGGCGGTCCAAAACGTGAACACGCATATCGGGCCGAAGCTCATTGGATTGGATGCCCTGGACCAAGCCTCAATCGACCGGATTATGATCCAACTGGACGGGACCCCCAATAAGGGGAAGTTGGGGGCCAATGCTATCTTGGGAATCTCTTTGGCCTGCGCCGTGGCTGCAGCGGAGTTCCTGGGGATCTCCCTCTTTCGATATCTTGGGGGCGTCCGCGGTCATACCATGCCGCTTCCTCAGATGAACATCCTCAACGGGGGGGCCCATGCCGACAACAACCTCGACATTCAGGAGTTTATGATTCTCCCCGTGGGGGCCAAGACCTTCGCAGAGGCCCTCCGCATGGGCGCCGAAACCTTTCATCAGCTCAAATCCGTGCTGAAAGAGGGCGGATACAATACGGCGGTAGGCGACGAGGGCGGATTTGCCCCTGACCTTTCCTCCAACGATGAAGCAGTCGAGGTAATCCTGGAAGCCATTCGAAGGGCCGAATATCAACCCGGAAGGGATATCTCCATGGCATTGGATGTGGCGGCCAGCCAGTTCTTTGAAGAGGGAACCTATGTCTTGAAGGCCGGCGGTAGCACCCCGAAAAGTCCCCAGGGGATGGTGGATTTATACGAGGATTGGGTAAACCGTTATCCCCTCCTTTCCATAGAGGACGCAATGGCGGAGGATGATTGGGAAGGCTGGAAACTTCTCACGGAAAGGTTGGGGGGCCGGGTTCAACTGGTGGGGGATGACCTATTCGTCACCAGCACGGAAAGGCTCAACAGGGGAATCGAGCAAGGAGCAGCTAATGCCATCCTCATTAAGCCCAATCAAGTGGGGACCTTGACCGAAACCCTGGAGGCCATCGAGAGGGCCGAGGAAGCCCACTATGCCTGCATCATCTCTCACCGATCCGGAGAAACGGAGGATACGGCCATTGCGGATCTGGCGGTAGCCACCAATGCGGGACAGATCAAAACGGGAGCCCTTTCCCGTAGCGAAAGGATTGCCAAGTACAACCGCCTGTTGCGAATCGAGGAGGAGTTGGGGGAATGGGGAACTTTTCCGGGAATGAAATGCTTCGATTCCCTGGCTCCGCGAAAAAGTTGAATTCAAACGGGAAATCGGGGGACCACCTTCCCATGAATTCGAAGTGGTTCTCAAGGGAGGCAACACCATGGCAATGAAAACGGGCCAACAGTATATCGAAAGCCTGAGGAAGCTGAACCCAAAGGTATACTGCTTTGGGGAAAAAGTCGAAAGCGTCGTTGACTATCCACTTTTTAAGCCCCACCTTCATGCCGCGGCGATGACCTACGAATTAGCCCACAAACCCGAATTCCAGGAGATCATGACCACCACCTCACACCTCACGGGGAAAAGGATCAACCGATTCACTCACATTCATCAGAGCACCGAGGATCTCGTCAAAAAGGTGAGAATGATGAGGCTCTTGGGCCAGCGAACGGGAACCTGCTTCCAGAGATGTGTGGGATTGGACGCCCTCAACGGCATCTACGTGACTTCCTATGATATCGACAAAAAATACGGTTCGAAATATCACGAACATTTCAAGGCCTTTCTCCAATACGTTCAACAGAACGACCTCATGAGTGCCGGGGCGATGTCCGACCCGAAGGGGGACCGCAGCCTTCGACCCCATGAGCAGGATGACCCCGACGTCTACCTGCGAGTGGTAGAGAGACAATCCGATGGAATCGTCGTAAGGGGGGCAAAGGCCCATATCACCGGGTCCATTAACTCCCACGAAATCATTACCATGCCCACACGGGCGCTGGGCCCTGAGGATCGGGACTATGCTATCTCCTTTTCAGTTCCCGTGGATACCAAAGGGATCACCCTTATCTTCGGAAGGCAAACCAATGATACCAGGAGACTCGAGAGCGAACTCGATGCAGGAAATCCCAAATATGGCATCGTGGGAGGAGAGGCCCTGATCGTCTTCGATGATGTCTTCGTCCCCTGGGAGCGGGTATTTATGTGCGGGGAACATGAATTCGCCCTGGAGTTGGTGGAAACCTTCGCCGGATATCATCGATCGAACTACGGGGGATGCAAAGTCGGTTTGGCCGATGTGGTTATCGGGGCCTCCGCTTGGATCGCCGAATCCAATGGAATCGAACGGGCATCTAATATCCGAAACACCCTGACAGAGATGGTTAACATGGCCGAGACCTGTTGGTCTTGTGCCCTAGCCTGCTCTTACGAAGGCCATCAAACCCCTTCGGGTGCCTATACAATCAATCCCCTGCTGGCCAATGTGGAGAAGCTCAACATCACCCGATTCACCTACGAATGGATGAGGTTGGCCCAGGATATTGCGGGTGGAATCATCATAACCCTTCCCTCGGAGAAGGATTACGAACACCCCGAGATCGGCAAATATATCGATAAATATTTCAAGGGGAAAAAGGGATTTTCCACCAAAGACAGGATGAGGATGTACCGCCTCATAGAGAACATGGCGGTGGGAGCGGGGCTTCCCGAGGCTATGCAGGGGGCGGGTTCTCCGACGGCCATGAGAATTATGATCGGAAGAGAAGCCAACATCGAACGGAAAAAGGAGTTGGCCAAGGTGATCGCGGGCATCAGAGAAGATCGATATTTCCAGGACATCACTAAGGTGAAAGAGGACAAGGCTAAGGCTAAGGCTAAGGTTAAGGCCAAGGGGAAGGGCAGCATGAAATAGAAAACATCCTGGGCCATCTCATATGAGGCCCTCCGGTTCCCCGGAGCGAACCACCTTCAAGGCCAAGCGGATCGTTGATAACCGGAAAAAGTAAGCCCATGCGCATCGCCGTGAAGTACTGCGGCAATTGCAATCCCGAAATCGATTCGCCCCGAATCATCGGTCAATGGATAAAGACCCTAGGGGATGATGAAATTACCTTTTACCCCGAGCGAAAAAGGCCGGCCGATCTCTTGGTCATTATATGCGGATGCAGTAAGGCTTGCATCGATCGGGCGGAGGTTCGGGCCATGGGAAGGCAGATCATCCTGATCAAGGGTAAACGGATGGAAGGTCTCTCATTCGGAGAGGTTGAATTGACCCGTCGTTTGATTCAAAGCGTTGAATCCATAAGGGAG
>JAUWDQ010000111.1 GCA_030608745.1 Pseudomonadota bacterium
CCCGTACTCTCGATACAGTTTCAGTAATATCGACCGGATGTTGAAAGATTCCTTCGGCTTGAAACCGGTAACGAAATTTATCCAAGTTTTGGATGAATCGGGGAGGATCGGGAGGAAATCGGAGAACCTCCAACACTCTCATTTCCCCATCTCCATGGTTGCCCTAAAGAATGCATCCCAGGTAAAAGCAACCTTCGAAACCACAACGGCCTTGGGGTAATACCCCCTTAGATTGGTCACCGTACCCGTCATTCGACGCCGACATATCGTCAATATCGTTCAGGTAGCGACCTCTCTAGAACAGGTGGAGGAGTTCCTCAAGACCTTATTGCTTATTTTGTGGATCACCGTTCCCTCAGTGCTGGTTGTTGCCAGTTTAGGAGGGCTATTCTTGGCCAACAAGGCCCTAAAACCCGTCGATGAAATCACGAAAACAGCCCGGATGATCACTTCAAGGAGCTTGAACCAAAGGATCAAACTGAGAAAGACCAAAGATGAAATCGGACGATTGACCGAAACCTTCAATGATATGATATCCAGGTTGGGCCAATCTTTTAATCAAATCCGGCAGTTTAGCGCCGATGCCTCCCATGAATTGAGGACCCCCTTAACCATCCTCAAGGGAGAAATAGAAGTGGGTTTGAGGAGAAAGAGGTACCCCGAGGAATATCGGAAGATATTGAACAGTAACCTGGAAGAGGTCAACCACATGTCCCAAATCGTCGATGATCTGCTCTTCCTCTCCAAGGCAGATATGGGGGAGATCCATCTCCAGAAGCACCGGATCAACCTAACAGAATTGGTATCCGAAGTTTACGCCCAGGCGAAAATGATCGCCACGACCAAGGATATCAAAGTGCATATGAGCAACGATGTGGATGGCGTGGTGATTGGGGATCGGCTCAAGTTGAGGGAACTGCTTCTGAATTTGGTGGATAACGGGGTTAAATACACCCCCGAAGGAGGTGAGATGAGAATCTCCCTTGAGAGGGGTGACAGTAGATTTAAACTTCGGGTTATGGATAATGGAATCGGAATCGCCCCCGAAGATCAACCTCATATCTTTGACCGCTTTTTCCGGGTAGATAAGGCCAGGTCGAGGGAGGCCGGGGGAAGCGGTTTGGGCCTGAACATATGCAAGTGGATTGTAGCGGCCCACGGCGGCGAAATCTCCGTCGACAGCGAGATTGGCAAGGGGAGCATATTTACGGTAACTCTTCCACTAGCTCCCTCCCCATGGGGGGACGACCAGAAGTAAAACCAACCCACCGAGGAGATCCCCTTCACAAGATTAGAGGATTTTAATTTCGTTTTAATCCCCTCTTAATCTTCCCTCTGTATAATTATCTATTATGTCATCGATGAAGACATAGAGGAGGGAGGAGATGTTCTTTAAACTGATCTTGGAGGGGGGACATTTGGGGGCCGGCAAGAGTTACGATATCGTGAAATATTTGAGGGGGAGGGATATTGTAGCTGTGCTCACTTGGGCATTTCATATTCCCAGGGCAAAGAAAAAGGAGAGCGGAAAGGGCGTTAAGTTGATCAAGGAAATCAGCAAAAGCGAGTATCTGTTAGGGAAGATAAGGGAGCAGAATGATCCCTATCTCAATCCGCCCAACCGACGCCTCCATGGAGGCCAAGGGTATACCAGACAAGGGGAAGTGGGATGATGAAGGGGCTGATACGTTTCAGGAGAAGATCGTTTTCCGCCCTTATTGCCATTGGCCTTGGATTGGCCTTCATTGGCATCCACAAAGACCTCAGGTCCCTTGAGCTCTTCAAAGGGAAAAAAGAGAAGGCCACGGTTGAGGCGGAACGCCCTAGGTCCTTTACCAATTTAGCAAAGAAGATGAAGCCCTCGGTGATCAATATCAGATCCACCAAATTAGTCAAACATCCGGGGAGGGGTCTCTGGGGACCCTTTGCCCCGAAAAGCCCGTATCGGGATTTTTTCGGGGACGAATTCTTCGAGCGTTTCTTCGGCGAAAGCCCTCCCAAGGAGTTTCCTCAGAACAGCCTCGGCTCGGGATTCATCATAGATGAAAAGGGATATATCTTGACCAACAACCACGTAATCGAGAAAGCGGATAAGATCAAGGTCCGACTATCCGACGAGCAGGAGTTCGATGCCGAGGTTGTGGGGCGAGATCCGAAAACCGATATTGCCCTCATAAAAATCGAATCGACCAAACCCCTTCAACCAGTCACGATGGGCGATTCCGACAAACTGCAGGTGGGAGAATGGCTGATCGCCATCGGGAACCCCTTCGGCCTGGAGCATACCGTTACCGCTGGGATCGTTAGTGCAAAAGGTCGAGTGATCGGCTCAGGGCCATACGATGACTTTATTCAAACGGATGCCTCCATCAACCCCGGAAATAGCGGCGGCCCCCTGATCAATATGAGGGGAGAAGTTGTTGGCATTAATACCGCCATTATCGCAGGGGGCCACGGAATCGGGTTCGCCATCCCCATCAATATGGCCAAACAGGTCCTCCCCCAATTGAAGGAAAAGGGGGAGGTTACCAGGGGATGGTTAGGGGTTATGATTCAGCAGGTAACGCCGGAGTTGGCGAAACAGTTCGGACTGGATAAATCCGAAGGGGCGTTGGTCGCTCGGGTCATCGAAGATAGCCCGGCGGAAAGAGCCGGGATAAAACGAGAGGATATCATCATCGAATTCGACCACAAGAAAATCCACAAGATGAGCGAGCTTCCGAGGATCGTTGCCAATACTCCCGTTGGGAAGCAGGTTGAGGTGAAAATCATCAGGCAAGGGAGGGAGAAAAACCTGAAGATTGAGGTGGGGGAGCTGAAGGAGGAAAAAGTTGCTAAGGCGGGGGAATTCACCACAGAAAAAGAATTCGGGCTCACCGTCCAGGGACTTACCCCTGAGATCGCGAAGCACTTGGGAATATCCGAAAAAGCCGGGGTCTTAGTGTCAGAGGTAAAGGTGGGCAGTCCAGCCCATGAAGCGGGTATCCGAAGGGGAGATATCATAAAAGAGATCGATCGCCAACCCTTCGAGGACTTGAAGGGATATAGACACCACATGGCCAAATTGAAGGGGAAAAATGAGATCCTTATGTTGATTCAAAGGGAGGAAAACACCTTTTTCGTCGTGCTGAAAAGGAAATAATGGACTGACGGGATGTATCAAAGTATCTGGACGAAATCTGGTCGCTGGCTCAATTTCATCCAATACCCCAAGATTTCAAATACCCCCAATAGCAGTATTCATCTATTCAATTTACCCCTTGATTTTTCTCAAAAAAATCGTTCCTTTCAGGTTTATCGATTCGCTTCACACAGCCCCTGGGGAAGCAGATATGCAAAAAGGTCACAATTGATCTATTTTCATTCACTTTTTTCACCCCGTTACAGGCCTCTCCATCCTATTAGAATTTCCAGTTTTTTTAAATTCGACTATGATTTCATTAGCTTTTCTGGGGTACAGCTCTCTGACGAATTTTGGCATCTATTTTGCTAACTTTAGCACATAGTGTTAAAATAACGCCATTTCCGAAATTTTCTTGACAAATTTTGCCCATCCCTTTATTTTTATTTTTAGTACCATTATTATTTCGTGCCATTGCAACACTAAGCGCGCTATAAAACCCCATTCTCAAAGGGTTGAATCATGAACGAAAAGATTGGCGAGATAGCCATTGAGGGAAATCTGATTACGTCCCAGCAGTACCAAAAAGCCACGGAAGAGCAGAAAGTAAAGGGAGGAAGTTTTGGGGCGAGCCTCATTCGGATGGGCATGGTGAAGGAAGACGACCTCCTCTCACTTCTCAGTAGATATTATAAAGTTCCATCGGTCAGGCTATCCAATATGCAAATAGATACAAAGGTCATCCAATTGGTTCCGGCCAGCATGGCAAAGAAACATCTCATCATTCCCATCAGCCGAGTTGGGGCGAAGCTGACCATGGCCATGGCGGATCCGAATAACTTCCTCGCCATCGACGAGATTAAATTCATCACGAGCTTCAATGTAGAACCCGTAGTGGCCTCGGACTACGATATCATCGATGGCATCAAGAAATACTATGGCGGCGGTGGAGGCCTCGCTGGGAAGGGCTCTGTCTCCATTGATGTCAGGGATTACACCCTGGACGACGATGATATGAACGCCCTTGAGGAATTCGATGATTCGGATATGATCGATGTGGGCGATTTCGATGCCCTGGTCACAGGAGCGGTGGATAAGGTGGAGGTGGTGGAAGGAAGCGATGAAGCTGACATGAAAGCGGATGATATCGACGCCCCGGTCATCAAACTGGTAAACGGGATTTTGATCAACGCCATTAAATTAGGGGCGAGCGATATACACTTCGAACCCTATGAGAGAACATTCCGGGTTCGGTACCGCGTGGACGGCGTCCTGAGGAAGGCATTGGGACTGCCCATTCAGATAAAGAATGCTACCGTCTCCCGATTGAAGATCATGTCCAGACTGGATATTGCCGAAAAGAGGCTCCCCCAGGACGGTCGTATTAAGTTGAGATTTGGAAAGCGGGAAATGGATTTCAGGGTCTCCGTCCTGCCCACCCTCTTCGGGGAAAAAGTAGTCCTTCGTCTCCTCGACAAATCGGCCCTCCAGTTGGATATGACGAAATTGGGTTTTGAAGAAGAGACCCTTAGACAATTTCAAGAGGCCATCCATAAACCCGTGGGCATGGTGTTGGTTACCGGACCAACGGGAAGCGGGAAAACGACTACCCTATACTCCGCCCTCTCGGAATTGAATAAGGAGAAGGACAATATCATCACTGCCGAGGACCCCATCGAGTTCAACTTTATGGGGATTAATCAAGTACAGATGCACGAGGAAATTGGTCTGACTTTCGCCTCGGCGTTACGCTCGTTCCTGCGACAGGACCCCGATATCATTATGGTGGGGGAGATTCGAGATTTCGAAACGGCCCAGATCGCCACCCAATCCGCCCTCACAGGCCATCTCGTGATGAGTACCCTCCACACCAACGACGCCCCCGGAACCGTCACCAGGCTCATCGACATGGGGATTGAACCCTTCCTCATCACCTCATCCATCCTTCTCATCCTAGCCCAAAGGTTGGCGAGGAAAATCTGCTCAGAATGCAGAGAACCCGTCAAAGTCAATCCGAAATTGCTACTGGGGCTAGGTGTCCCTCGGGGAGCAATAGATGGCTTTACCACTTACAAGGGGAAGGGATGCTCCCTATGCAGCAACACCGGTTATAAGGGGAGGATCGGCCTTTATGAGGTAATGCCCCTTTGGGATGACCTGAAAGAACTCATCCTGTCCAGGGCCTCTTCCTTGGACATTAAGAAGGGAGCGATAAGACTGGGGATGAAAACCCTCAGGATGGCCGGCATCGAAAAAATCGCCGAGGGCATGACGACCATTGAAGAAGTGTTGAGAACCACCATGGATGATCAGAAATGAGCATGAAGGCTTGATTCGAGAGGGAGGGGAAAATGCCGGAACAACAGCAGTTAGATCTACAGAAATTATTGCAAATGATGATCGAAAAGAAGGCATCGGATTTACACATAACCACGGGAGCTCCACCCCAGTTTAGGATCGATGGGAAATTGTCCGAAGTAGGTTCAACGGTCCTTAGCGCTCCCGATACGAAAAGGCTCTGCTATAGCGTCTTGGCCGATGCCCAACGCCATCGATTCGAGGAAGAAAGCGAGTTGGACTTCTCCTTCGGAATTAAGGGGCTGAGCCGCTTCAGGGGAAATGTGTTCATTCAACGCGGAGCAGTGGCTGGGGCTTTCAGGGCCATTCCCTATGAGATCCTGAGTTTTGATGAACTGGGAGTCCCTCCCGTCGCCAATGAAATGCTCAAAAAACCTAAGGGGCTCATCTTGGTGACGGGGCCAACGGGAACGGGCAAATCCACAACCTTGGCCTCGATGATCAACAAACTCAACAGTGAACGAAGTGCCCACATCATCACCATCGAGGATCCCATCGAGTACCTCCACCGCCATAAAAAATGCATCGTCAACCAGCGGGAGGTAAATACCGATACCAAGAGCTTCACTATGGCCTTAAAGCACATCCTGAGGCAAGATCCGGATATCATCCTCATTGGCGAGATGAGGGACCTAGAGACTATCGAAACCGCGTTGATCGTCGCTGAAACCGGCCACCTCACCTTTGCCACCCTCCATACGAACTCCTGCGTGGAGACCATCAATCGTATTATCGATGTCTTCCCCCCGCATCAGCAATCCCAAGTCAGGGCCCAACTCTCCTTTGTCTTAGAAGGGGTAATGACTCAGCAGCTCCTCTCCAAGGCAAGGGAACCGGGGAGATGCCTGGCCGTTGAGGTCATGATCCCCAACCCTGCCATTCGGAACCTGATACGCGAGGATAAGATCCACCAAATCTACTCCCAAATGCAGATTGGCCAGGCAAAGTTCGGGATGCAGACCATGAACCAATCCCTCTTCTCCCTCTACCAGAGGGGGTTGATCACTTTGAATGACGCCTTGGACCGGAGCCATAATTTGGACGAATTAATGGGGATGTTGAAGGCGATTGGACAGGTGATTGACAGGAAGGTGAGCCAAGCCACCACACCGTATTAATGTTCAAACCGGATGCCCTAAGAGGAGTACATCATGCCGAGATATAAATGGGAGGGGAAGACGCTCAGAGGAGAGAAGAGAAAGGGGGAAATGGAAGCCCCTGATGAAGGAAGCGTCAGAACTCACCTCAGACAACAGAATGTAATTCCAACCAAGGTAGTGGCAAAGGGAAAGGAAATCTCTTTCAGCCTGGGCAAACAGAAGGTTAAGCAGAAAGATGTGGCCGTTTTCACCCGGCAACTGGCCACCATGATCGATGCGGGATTGCCCCTCGTGCAATCCCTCGATATTCTCTCCATGCAACAGGAGAACAAAACCTTTAAGGAAGTCATCAAGAATATCAAGGAAAGTGTGGAAGGTGGTTCCACATTTGCGGGGGCGTTGGCAAAGCATCCCAAGACCTTCGACGAACTGTATACCAACCTCGTAGTCGCCGGTGAAGAGGGGGGGATTTTGGACAACGTCCTCAACAGGCTGGCTATTTATATCGAGAAAGCCGAGTCCTTGAAGAAGAAGATCAAATCGGCTATGGTTTACCCCTCCACCATCATGGGGGTGGCAATTATCGTGGTGGGTATCCTGTTGATCTTCGTCATCCCCGTCTTTGCTAGGATCTTCACCGACATGGGGCACACCCTCCCCCTCCCCACTCTCATCGTCATTGGCATCAGTAACCTGCTCAAGAAATATATCCTTTTGTTCATCGTTGCCCTGGTCGTCCTCATCTTTATGCTCAAAAGGTATTACGGTACGGAGAAGGGCAAGTTTACCATCGATACCCTCATCCTCAAATCCCCGGTATTCGGTATGCTGTTCCGAAAGGTGGCTGTTGCCCGATTCTCGAGAACCCTTTCCACCTTAATTACAAGCGGGGTTCCCATCTTGGATGGTTTAACGATCACCTCGAAGACTGCGGGGAGCAAACCGATCGAATACGCGATCATGAAAGCTCGCACGAGTATCAGCGAGGGAGAAACCATTGCCGAACCCCTGGCGAGGGGCGGCGTTTTCCCACCCATGGTCACCCAGATGATTGCCGTTGGAGAATCCACGGGATCCCTCGATTCGATGTTAGCCAAGATCGCTGATTTCTATGAGGAAGAAGTCGATGTCGCCGTCGCTACCCTCACTTCCCTTCTGGAACCATTATTAATGGTCTTTCTGGGAGTGACGGTTGGGGGAGTCGTCATCGCCATGTATATGCCAATATTCAAAATAGCATCCGTGGGCGTCCATTGAGGAACACGAGAAACCTCCTCCATAGCCATCATGGAAAATTATCAACGCCTCTCTGAATCTTGGGAAGATAGCATTAAGAAGCTGAAGGCGTTGGTGATTTTTCGTGTGGTCATCATCACCCTCCTTCTAAGCATCATCCTCTTCATCCAAATAAAAAAAGGGGTGACCTTTTTTATTACCCCCAATAACCTCGTCTACTACTTCATCGGCCTCACCTATCTTCTCACCCTCATTTATGTCCCCTTGCTGAGCAGAACAAGGGACGTCCAAAAGTTCGCCTTCGTCCAACACATCGTGGACGTCCTGCTGATCACCCTGTTGATTTACTTAACGGGGGGGATAGAGAGCTTCTTCGTCATCGCTTACATCTTTTCCATCATCAGCGGAAGCATCATTCTCTATAGAAGGGGGGCTTATTTCATTGCCTCCATAAGCAGCATTGCCTATGGAACTTTTCTGGATTTGGAGTATTACGGATTTATCCATCCCCTGTATAACAGCCTATCCAGTGGATATCACTGCAGCAGTACCTACGTGCTCTATCGAATTTCCGTGTATGTCCTGGCCTTCTTCATCGTCGCCTTCTTGAGTAGCCATCTCGCAGAGGAACTCCGAAGAAAAAGGATTGAGTTGATTCAAAAGCAGAACGATTACGAGAAGCTGGAGGCTTTCAATCGGGATATCGTCCAATCCCTGGATAGCGGACTGTTGACCATTGACTCCCGTGGAA
>JAUWDQ010000129.1 GCA_030608745.1 Pseudomonadota bacterium
AAAAGTCCAACTTCTGCGTTGCACTGCATCCTTCGTCACTGCAGCGTACTGTAAGTACGCCTCATTCCTCAGGATTTGCGCGCCTTGAATTTGGAGCTTTTTACTTTGCCATCGAATTTTGACTTTTTACGAGATCATCAACTTTAGAGTGGTCGAAAAAATATTTTGAGCAGCGAAAAGCTACCCTTTCAGAGATCTCACGCCCATGATGTGACAAAGGATTCCTCCACAAACTCAACAAACTCCCCTAAAAAACGTCTTAACAGAAAGAGGTCATTTCAAGCCCAAAACATCCCCCATGTCATAGAGACCATTGGGCTGTGTTATCACCCACTTAGCCGCTCTGACTGCCCCACGGGCGAAATTATCGCGGCTATGGGCCCGGTGAGTCACCTCCAACCTCTCCCCCAGGCCACCAAAGATGACCGTGTGCTCTCCGACAATATCTCCCGCCCTAATCGCCTGCATGCCGATCTCTTGGGGCTTCCGCTCCCCGATAACCCCCTTACGTCCGAATACGCCTACCTGATGGAAGTCCCTGCTTAAAGCCGATGCGGCGATCTCCCCCAGCCTCATGGCCGTGCCGCTGGGAGAATCCTTCTTAAACCGATGGTGGGCCTCCAGAATTTCAACGTCATATTCCTCCCCCAATATGCTGGCGATTTCCCCTACGAGCTTAAACATCAGGTTGACACCCACGCTCATGTTGGGGGAAAGGACACACCGGGTTTTCTTCACCAGCTCGCCTACCTTATCCATCTGTTGGGGAGTGAAGCCCGTGGTCCCGATTACCGCAGCCACGCTCCTTCTCGCAGACACCTCCAAACTCCTCAATGCGGCCCCCGGGTTCGTAAAATCGACCACCACTTCGCCGACCTCAATCGCCCTCTCTATATCCCCCACCAGAGAAACCCCGATCTCTCCTAACCCCACCACTTCCCCGACATCCCGATTGAGGAAGGGATGATCCGACCGCTCAACCGCTCCCGAGACCTCAATCCCCTCCGCTTCATGGATGGTGCGAATCACCGTTCCTCCCATCCTCCCTGCTGCCCCAACGACGATTGTTCTTATCATCTCAATTTTCCTCATTTGACATGTAAGCTTCTTCCCACATCTCACCCACATACACCACCCGGGCATCCCCCTCCAAAAAGACATCCGTAAAACTACTACCCTTCTCTTGAAAGTGAATGGTCATTACCTCTCCGCCCTTGGGATGTACCGTAACCGGTGAAGAGGCCAAACCCTTCGAGGCCCCGATGAGGGCAGAGGCCACGGCCCCCGTCCCACAGGCCAGGGTTTCATCCTCCACACCCCTCTCGTAGGTTCGAATGTGGATGGTGTGTTCATCCCTCACCTTAATGAAGTTGGCATTGGTCCCATTCGGCTGGTATGACGGATGATACCGGATTGCAGGGCCGGCCTTCGAGACGTCATAGTGTTCCAAGTCCTCCACCATCTGGACAACGTGCGGTACCCCCGTGTTGATACTGCTGACGATACACTCATTACTATCAATGGATATTGGGTAATTCAATCTCACATCCGAGGGGTTTCCCATCTTCAGTTTCACCCTCTCCCCGACGACCTCCGCTTCTATCACCCCGCAGAGGGTGTCAAAGGATAGGGATCTGCCCGAAATGCCGGTTAAGTAGGCAAACCTGGCAACGCACCGGCCCCCATTGCCACACATCTCCGCCTCGCCGCCATCGGCATTGAAAAAACGCCATTGGAAGTCAGCCTTGGGCGAATTTTGCACAAGGATCAACCCATCTGCCCCGACGGAAAGACCCCGGCGACAGACTTTTTGCACCCATTGAGGGAGCTCCACTCCCTCCAAAATCCCCTTGCGATTATCGATGATGACGAAATCATTTCCACTGCCACTCATCTTATAAAAGGGAATTTTCATCGTTCCCTCCTCTTTCATATTTCTCTCGAACCCATGTCCAGGGAAAAGCCCGCGAATATTATTCCAGGAAATCGGGTATCCTCTCACCTCGAATCAGGTCGTCATAGCTTTCCCTTTCCCGGATGAGATGAAAGCGATCTCCCCTGGCAAGCACTTCGCATACCTTCGGTCGAGCGTTGTAATTGGAAGACATGGAAAATCCATAGGCCCCAGCACTCATCACGGCCATCAGATCGCCCGGCTTAAATTTGGGCATTCTCCTATCTTTTGCTATGAAATCCCCGGACTCACAAATGGGACCAACCACATCCGCCACGATCTCCTCCTCTTCCCCCTTGGCGACTGGCAGAATTCCCTGAAATGAACCGTAGAGGCTTGGTCTAATGAGGTCATTCATGCCGGCATCTATGATGACGAAATTCTTTTCCCCGGTCTCCTTGGTATAGAGGACCCGGCTGACCAAAATTCCCGCATTCCCCACGATGACTCTTCCCGGCTCGAAGATTAGGGTGTAATCTAAATCCGAGGCCTCCTCGACAATGGCGTTGGCGTATTCGGTGGGATGGGGAGGAACTTCATCCTTATAGGTTATCCCCAGTCCTCCCCCGAGGTCGAGGTATTGGATCCCGATCCCTCTCTGGCCCAGTACGTGGATCAACTCCTTCACCCTCCTTAATGCCTCGACGAAGGGCTGGAGTTCGATCAATTGAGAACCGATATGGCAATCCACCCCGATAATCTCAATGTGGGGTAATCCATTGGCAAAGATATACTCCTTCATGGAGAGGTTGAAATCGATACCGAACTTGTTTTCCCTTAATCCAGTTGCGATATAGGGATGGGTCTTAGGATCGATATCCGGATTGACCCGTATGGCCACGGGAGCCCTCGTGCCCAGCCTTCCCGCTATCTCGTCGATGCGGGCCAATTCTTGCGATGATTCAGCGTTAAACATCAATATTCCTGAATTCAACGCATATTCTATCTCCTCCTCCGTTTTTCCTACCCCGGAGAAGACAACCTTCTTGGGATCTACCCCCGACTTCAATGCCCTGAAGAGCTCTCCCCCAGAAACCACATCCAAGCCTGCCCCCAGCTTTACGAATATCCTCAACAAGGCCAAATTCGAGTTGGCCTTCACCGAATAGCACACCAAGTGCCGCACCTTTTCAAAGGCCGAGTCAAAGGCCTTGAAATGCCGGACCAATGTCTTATGGCTGTAAAGATAAAACGGTGTTCCCACACTATCGGCTATGGTCACTATAGGCGCCTCCTCGCAATAGAGGTCCCCATCCTTGTAGTGAAAATAGTGCATTACGTTCCTCCCATTGGAACCTTGGAAGGCCTACTTCTATTGGATATAGGTGTATTTTACCCTTATCATCTCCGAGAAAGCGCTTTCATTTTGATGCCGCGAGCCATCGATGGCTGTGACACCATAATCGTACTCATCGCCCCTTCTCACCCCCCTGTCCACATAGATGGTCCCCCTTACCATTTCCTCCGTTAGCCTCTCAAACGTCGGCTCACCTACCTTCCTCCGGTAGACGCGATATCCCACTATATCCGATTCGGGATTCGCAATCCATCTCAGCTCCATCCCCTGGCGCAAGGCAAAGGCAACCAATCCAGTTGGGGGAGAAGGAGGGATGAGGTCGACCGGGGTCACAATGATGGGGGTTGAATTGCCACCCTCGATCAGGGTCTCTCCTGCCTTGCTCACGCTTCTCACCGTGTACCCGTAATCCCTTTCATTCACCACTCGAGTATCCCGGTAGTGGGTATCCTCGATGGGTTCCGGGTTTAAGGGTTGGGGCGGAAAACCCTCCTCAGCCCCGCTCCGATAGAGGTTGTATCCCACGGTCCCCTCCACAGGGGCCCACTTCAATTCCACCATACCATCACCAGCCACAGCCCGCAATTGCTTTGGCGGAGGAGGAGGTATATCCCAAAGTACTTCAACCTTATTGGACTGCTGGCTGAAATGGCCCCTTCTATTGAAAGCCAGCACCCTATATCCATATGTTCTCCCAACTCTCAATCCCCTATCAACCCAAAAGAGACGATTGGTCTCCATCAGATAATGTTCCCCCGAAGCTAAATCAACTTCAGCGATGGGAACCAATCTCTCCGGACAGCCCTTGCACTCCTGGCCTTCAAAGGATCCCCTTAGAACCTTGAAACCCTGCAAATCCACCAACTTCGACCCGTCCGTATTCTCTTTAGGCAGCGACCACTGCAAAATCACCCGTTCCTCCCGGACCGAGGCCTCCAAATCCCTTACGGCCTTCGGCACGATTCGGTCGAGGGAAACAGGAGGTCCCTTCTTCCCACAGCCTACCCACGGTATGCAGAGAGAAATAAGAAAGGGGAGAAGGAAAATGCTCCTCTTCGGGACCTGACTCCTCAACCTTACTCCAGTACCTCCTCTCAATACCTCCTCTCCCCAAAGATCGCCGTCCCCACCCGGACCATCGTCGCCCCTTCCTCGATGGCCACCTCGAAATCACCCGACATTCCCATGGAGAGCTCATCCACCCGGACCCCCTCAATCCCCTCCTTCTGAATCCGATCCCTGAGCTCCCGAAGCCTTATAAAATACGGACGTGCCTTTTCCGGCTCATCGAAGTAGGGGGGCATGGTCATCAAACCCTCGATGGAAATATGTTTCAGGGAAGCCACATGGTGGATCAAGTCCACCACTGCCTCGGAGACAATCCCAAATTTGGAGGCCTCTCCCGATAGGTTCACCTCCCCCAAGGCCCTCACCCTTTTCCCCTTTTGTACAGCCCTGCGGTCTATCTCCTGGGCCAAGGTAATCCCATCGATGGAGTGAATATAATCGAATAGGGTTACGGCATGTTTCGCCTTATTTTTCTGCAGATGCCCGATCATATGCCATTGAACCCCATGGCCAATCTCCTCGATCTTTCCCCGGGCTTCCTGCACGTAGTTCTCCCCGAGGATGGTTACACCCGCCTTGATGGCTTCCCGAATCCGAGCTAACTCTACGGTCTTCGAGACGACGATTAGCTTGATCTTCCCGGGATCACGGCCGGTCCTTCTCGCCGCCAGATCCATTCGCTCCAATACCCTCAAGAGATTATCCCTTATTGATGACATCTCATACAACCCATTGAAGCTGGAGAACGGGGTTCATGGTTCCCTCAAGAGAACTGCGGCCTTCAGTTTATTTAATACTCCCAGAAGTTCACAAAGGGGGAGTCCAACTACATTGGTATAGGAACCCTCGATCCGTTGAACCATGAAGGCCCCGATTCCTTGAATAGCGTATCCTCCGGCCTTACCAAAGGGCTCCCCCGTCTTGACATACCAGGTAATCTCCCCAGGATTGAGGGTTTTTATCCTCACCAGGGTCTCGACGGCTATGGTCTCCTCCTTCCCCTTGGCCGCGTGATAAACAGATACTCCCGTGACAACCACATGATCCCTTCCGCTCAACGTAATGAGCATCTGGGAAGCCTCCCGGTCCGTTTGCGGTTTTCCCAAAATCGTCCCATCAACTGAAACCACGGTATCCGCTCCGATCACCCACCGGTTAGGGTACATCTCAGCCACTTTTTTGGCCTTAGCCTCGGCCAAGCGAAGAACGTGACCTTTCGGGCTTTCACCGTCGATGAAATCCTCCTTTACCCCGCTGGGAACCTCATCGAAACCCAGCCCGATTTGTCGCAAAAGTTGCCGCCTCCTGGGCGATGAAGAAGCGAGGATGAGCTTTTCGGTCATCGGTCATTAAGTAAAATAAATAGTGGTCATTTGTCAATGCCAATAACCATTCTCCCTACCTGTTCGCCGTAGTTGCCTTGACTCAGCTGGGGAAGTTTGATAATCATTGTGCAATGATATATCCCTTTGTGGAATTAAGAACCCGGAAAAAGTTCGAAAGGGAGGAAAAACATGCCCCGGGACAAGAAAAAGGCCAAACATTTGGAAGATACGCTGAAATTGAAGGGCAGGTTGGCCTGGGACCAGATGCAGAAATCCTATAGGAAGGAGAGTTTCCCCTTTGCCGAGGACTACAAACGGTTTCTCGATGGCGCTAAAACGGAGAGGGAGGCAGTTGTCGAAGTACTTAACTACGCGCGGGAAAGGGGGTTTCGGGAGATTACCGATCCAGGAAAGAAACGGAGGATCTATTGGGTGAACAAGAAAAAGAACATCGCCCTGGCTATCCTCGGGAGACGTCCCCTCTCCGAGGGCATCCGAATCATCATATCCCATATCGATTCGCCGAGACTCGACCTGAAGCAAAATCCCCTCTATGAAGAACTGGAAATGGGGCTTCTGAGAACCCACTATTACGGAGGCATCAAAAAATATCAGTGGGTGGCAAAACCCTTGGCCCTCCACGGAACGATGATTAAGAGGGACGGCACCCAATTGAATTTGCGCCTTGGCGAGGAGGCCGGTGACCCCGTATTCACCGTTTGCGATTTAATGCCCCATCTCTCGAGAAGGGTTCAAGATGAGAAAAAACTGAGGGAGGCCATACAAGGGGAAAAATTGACCATCCTGGCGGGAAGTATTCCCTTCCCCGATGAGGAGGCAAAAGAACGTATCAAGCTCAACCTTCTCGATTTTCTCTTTAGACAGTACGGATTGGTGGAGGAGGACTTTTTGAGCGCTGAGCTGGAATTGGTCCCTGCCCATCAGGCCAGGGATATCGGGTTCGATAAGAGCCTCGTGGGTGGCTACGGCCAGGATGATAGACTCTGCGCCTATGCCTCCTTGAGGGCTATCGATTCAGTGAGAGTTCCGGAATATACCATCCTTGCCCTGTTCTTGGATAAGGAGGAAATAGGGAGTGAGGGGAACACCAGTGCCAAATCCAAATTCCTGGAATGGATCGTGGCCGACCTCCTCAGATTATCGGGGGAAGAACTGAGTGATATGACCCTGAGGCAAGTCCTGTTTCGCTCGAGAGCCCTTTCAGCGGACGTGGATGGGGCAATGGATCCCAACTATCAGGACGTCCATGAAAAACAGAATGCGGCCAAGATCGGATATGGAGTTTGTCTATCCAAGTTCACGGGATCCGGGGGAAAGTATGCCTCAAGCGATGCCAGCGCTGAATATGTAGCGGAGATCAGGAAACTATTCAACGATCACCAAATCACCTGGCAAATGGCGGAATTGGGCAAGGTTGATGAGGGAGGAGGTGGAACGATGGCCAAGTATTTGGCCAGCTACGGAATGGATATCATTGACTGTGGCGCGCCCCTCCTGGGTATGCACTCGCCCTTTGAGGTGGCAAGCAAAGTGGATATCTATGAAACCTTTAGGGCGTATAAGGTATTTTTCGAGAGAAAATCTTAGAGAACACCCCCTTTATCTCGCGGTGAAACAGAGGTATTAATTTTAGGCTCATCTCCAAAAAAGTTGGTGATCATAGAAGGAT
>JAUWDQ010000301.1 GCA_030608745.1 Pseudomonadota bacterium
GGCTTGTTGCCCAAACCCCCTTTCGCTCTCTGAAAAGAATTTTTGACCACTCTAAAGTTCGCTTCCCTGCAAACCTAAAACTCGCCTTTTGGGCTCAAACATTAGGTTTGCGGCCGTTCCGCTTCACTAAGAATGGTTACCAAAAATTCTTTAATGTTCGCTCCAGGAGATTTCGGCAACAGCCCGTTAAGAAACAACCCCAATGCTGACTTCTAACTGAAACATCGAAATCCGCCTCATCCCGCCCAACACCATATTTCAGACACAAATCAATGGAATTGGTAAAGGCGCCCCATAGAGGTCGGAAAACTTCCGGGTACTGCTATCCTGAGAGGCGATTCCAGATCAGGTCAGAGGTGATCTCTCCCGAGGCTACAACGGCTGAAATCCCTCCACCCGGAGATGTCCAGTGCCCTGTAAGGTAGAGATCCTCAATGGGGGTAGCCCGGTTGAGCCTGTAAATACCTGCCTGTCTGGGGTATTGGGCCCATCCATAGGCGGAGCCCCATCGATTATTGGTCATTCGCTCAATGGTCATTGGTGTGGAGTCTGCCATGACCACGATGCGATCCCGGAGATTGGGGATCATTCTGGACGCCTTTTCCAGGAGACGCTGAGACAAATCCTTCCTTACGTCATCGTCCCAGGTCCGGCTGTAGGCAAAGGGGACTTTAAGACTCAGGCATAGGGTGCTCAATCCCTCCCCGGCATGATCCGGGTTAACCAGGGACGGGGCCAAGAGGTAAAAGGAGGGATTTGAGAGGAGCTGATTCTTGGAAAGAGCATCGTACTCCACTAATAGGTCGTAATCGGAGAAGATCTCGTTGTTAGTGCAGGGGAGCTCTTCATCCAGGGAGCCTTCGATTCCCAGATAACTGATGTAGTAGGAGAAGGACGGTTTCATCCCCTTAAGCCTAGAAAGGAAACGGGAGGGAAGCACCCCTTCGTCCACTAATCCGCAAAAGGTCAGGGTAGCATCACAGTTGGAGACGATAACCCTTCCGGTATATTCGACTCCCTTCCCGGTTCTGATACCGAATGCCTTTCTCCCTTCCACAAGGATTCGAGTGACTTGTTGGTTGGTTAAAACCTGCCCTCCCAGTTGGATCAACTTCTTCATCAGGAGGCGGGGAAATGTCTCCATGCGCCCCTTTACACAATATACCCCACCCTCGAAATAGCTCATCTCCAGGCTGCTCATGGCCACTAAGGAGATCCACTGAGGGGGCATCAAGGCATAGGAACTCCTGACGGAAAGGATTGTCTTCAGTTTTGGATCCACGATGAGTTGATCCAGCAGATCCTGTAAGGTCTTATCCTTCCACCTATAATAGAGGGGATATCGGGAACGGAAGGTCTTGGTGTCGAACCAATCCAAGGAGGGAGGCATTTCCATTATCTCCCTGAATAGTCGGCCGAAGGTTGAATAGACCTCCCTTATCCCCTTGAATTCCTTTGGAAACTGGGAACTGAGGTGGTCGATATGGGAGTCCAAGTCGGAATATTGGCTGATCTTTCGATCGGGGAAGTGATACTCCCTGGCCGGCTCCAGCCGAACGAACTGGATTTCCTTCAAAAGTTCAAGGCGGTCCAAGAGTCTCCAGATTCGTCCTCCCCTATGGCATTCCCCTATGGACTGAACCGAAACGTCAAAGGTAAAGCCCTTTCTCCGAAAGGAGGTACAACATCCTCCCACCTTCCGGTTCTTCTCCACCACGAGGACCTTGAGGCCTCTTTGGGCAAGCAGCGCCCCGCAGGTCAATCCCCCCACTCCTGCCCCGATGATGATGATATCGAAATCGAAATGGGACAATGGGTTTACCTACCTCCTGGGATGTATGCGACTGCAAAACACGTTGCGTTCCGGTTGCGGGCCCTCCTTGGTCGGGCGAACTATCCATACCTCCCGAAGAGGATGGAGATATTGGATCCTCCATTTGAGAAGCCATTAAGAAGCGCCGAATCGATCCTCCTCTCCCTGGCTCCGTTGGGGGTGTAATCGAGGTCGCAATCAGGATCTGTCGTGGAATAGTTGATGGTGGGAGGTATGATGCCGTGATAGAGGGCCAACACGGTGGTGCAAGCCCTTATTCCCCCCGATCCATCGAATTCCCCTATCATGGACTTAACGGAGCTGATGGATATGTGCCTCGCCTCCTTCCGGAATGTCGACTTGATGGCCCGGGTTTCGGTGATGTCGAGATCCCTCGTGGAATTGGCGGCGGCACAGATATAGTCCACCCGTCTTCCACCCGAGGCCTTGGCCATAGCCTTCGCGAGAAAATCCCCTCCCTTATCGTAGTTGAGGACGCCGAAATTCGATCCGAAAAGGCCATGGGAAAGCACCTCGCCGTAGATCCTGGCACGCCTTCTCCGTGCATGTTCGAGCTCCTCCATGACGAGGATGCCGCTTCCTTCCCCCAGTACGAACCCATTTCGGTGGGCGTCGAAGGGCCTCATTCCCTCTGGGAAGGGGCTTTTCTGGGGAGAAAGGCTCCCCAGAGTCGAATAGACGTGATAGAGGGGTTCGCTTATTTCATCGCCCCCCCCGGCGAATATGACTTGAGCATCGCCCTTCTTCAGCTGTTGGAAGGCGAATACGATGGCGCTTTCCACGGTGGCTTCCTTATGGGAAAAGGTG
>JAUWDQ010000163.1 GCA_030608745.1 Pseudomonadota bacterium
CTCCCCAGAGAGCCTTACACACTCCTCATAGTAATTTGCCAGAGATTGAGAAGCCGTCAATATGGCCGCGTCATACTCCGGAATCTCGTACTGCTTGATAAACCGTTCCCTCTTCGCCGCCGGCAACTCCGGAAGGGTTTCTCGAATCTCCTCTATCCAGGCCTCGGAAACTTCCACCGGAACGAGATCGGGGTCGGGGAAATACCGATAATCATGGGCCTCCTCTTTCCCCCTCATGGAGAGGGTCCTCCCCTGCTCTTCATCCCACAGCCTGGTTTCCTGGACAACCTCCTCCCCCGCCTCCAACAGCGCGATCTGTCTCTTAATCTCATATTCCAGGGCCTTCTCCACATGGCGGAAGGAGTTCATGTTCTTCAGCTCAGTTCTGGTCCCAAATTCCCTTTGGCCTTGGGGACGAACCGAAACGTTGGCATCACACCGAAATGACCCCTGCTCCATATCACCGTCGCAGATCTCGAGATAGCGAAGGATATCCCTCACCCCCCTCAAGTAGGACCCAGCCTCCTGAGGGGTTCGGATATCAGGACCGCCCACGATCTCGATCAAGGGGACTCCCGTCCGGTTGAAATCCACCAAGCTAGAAGCCGACGATTCGGAGGCTCCCTTGTGGACTAACTTCCCCGCATCCTCTTCCATATGGATCCGGATGATCCCAATCCGCTTTTCCCGACCGTTGGCTGGGATCTCCACATACCCATCTTTGGCCAAGGGATATTCGTACTGCGAGATCTGGTAGCCTTTGGGAAGGTCCGGATAAAAATAGTTCTTCCGTGCAAAGAGGCTCAATGGGGAGATTTTGCAATGGCATGCCAGGGCCATCTTAATGGCGAATTCCACTGCCTTCACATTGAGTACTGGAAGGGAACCGGGTTGTCCCGTACAAACGGGGCAAGTATACGTATTTGGATCGCCACCAAAGACGGCCGTGCAACCACAGAAAATTTTCGCCCGAGTCAACAGCTGAGCATGAACCTCCAAACCGATAATGGGTTCATAATCCCGTATTTTTCTTGTGTTGTCCTCCTTTCCCGGGCGGGCTGTAACTGAATTTACACCCATAACTCATATCCTCTAACCTATTAGAATGCCTTATAATACGCCTTTTTGTCAAGGGCATAACCCCTTCTCGGCAATTGCCAAAAAGAACAGGAGGGAAATCGACATGAATATGAGTATCCCTTCTAAAACATTTTTCGAGCAGAAATCATAAAGAGCCGGATTATTCCCTGCTTTTTTATTTCTTGTAAATCCTGTTCCATTCTGTTAATATGGGGCTCTGGGTAAGTTCATCCTGATCCCTTCTCTTTTCAGATTATTTTTCTGTTGTTGCTTTCCTCCTCATCGTCGCGAGTCATTTATTGCCATACCCCCCGGGTCAAAGGGGTTACTGATGGTAATACATTTCTCCTTACGAATTGCTAAAGGGGATAAAGCCAAAGTGATAGCTGCTTAACCGGAAAAGAAATGTCCGCACATGAAATCGGGCACAATGCACATTTTCCGGTGAAAAGTCTCACGGCCACACTGACGGAGGATCAATCCTATGAAGTGTCTGATTATTGCTGCTGGTAAGGGGAGCAGGTTATCAAACGAAACGCTTCCAAAGCCCCTTGTCCCTCTCTGCGGGTTATCTCTTATCGAGCGTGTGATCCTGACCGCGTCAAACTGTGGCCTGGATGATTTCTGTGTGGTCACGGGATATGATGGAGACAGAGTCAGATCTTTCCTGGACAATTTCGCCAACCGAAGAAATATCAAGATAACCCATATCATCAATGATGAATGGGAAAAGGAAAATGGTATATCCGTCCTCAAAGCGAAAGGGTTGATCAAGGAGAATTTCATTTTATTGATGTGTGATCACATTTTTGATGAGACGATACTGAGAGGGTTGATGACCGAAAGGATTTCCCATAACGAAGTCCTGTTGTGTATAGATCGTAACATGCAAAATAACACCTTATTTGATGTTGATGAAATGACGAAAGTGTTTCTGAAAGAAGACAGGATTTTGGATATTGGAAAAGATTTAGAAAGATATGATGCCTATGACACAGGAATATTTCTTTGCTCTCCTGCAATCTTCGGTGCCATTGAAGAAAGCTTGCACCGAGGCGATAGTACCCTTTCAGGGGGCATGAGGGTTCTGGCACGAAAAGGAAGGGCTAGGGGTTTTGATATTGGGAATACTTACTGGATTGATGTGGATGATGCAAAGGCATTGAAAAGGGCTGAAAAACTCCTATATGGCAAGTTAATAAAACCTGCTGACGGCTTGATTTCTCGATATATAAATCGGAGATTTTCTCTTGGGATTTTTACACCGTTATTTCTTAAACTCTCCAAAGGCATTACACCCAACCAGGTCTCGATACTGAGCTTTATTGTAGGCCTTATAAGTAGTATATTTTTTCTCATCGGCAACGCTATGATAGGGGCCTTATTAATACAAATATCGAGCATATTAGACGGCTGTGACGGAGAAATAGCACGGCTCAAGCATATGCAATCCTCACTTGGTGATTTCGTTGATGCGGTTCTTGACCGCTATGCTGATGGCCTTATCCTTTTCGGGATCTTTTATTACTCACTCATTGAAATCGGAAATAGAAAAATATTCGGTATTCACTGGAGTCCTTTAATTATCAGTACCATTTTCGCATTAGCCATTCTCGGAAATTTAATGGTTAGTTATACCTCTGCAAAATCCGTAGTTAATTTTGGTTACCGCTACAGAGGGAGATGGATTGCAGCTGGGAGAGGTAGAGATATAAGACTTTTTCAGCTTTTCATCGGTGGAATGATGACATATTTTCATCCAATTTTTGCCTTGTTTGCCGTGCTAATCATAGCCATTCAGACTAATGTGCTCGTACTATGGAGAACATCTTTATCATGGGTTTGGTTTCCCAAGAGGGATTCTCTCATAAAGAACAAGATTAAAGCTGTAATATTTGATTTCGACGGAACCGTGGTAAATACAATGCCTTTCCTTACAGAACTCGCTGTAAAACTTATGACTGAGAACTACAATATCTCTAAAGATGCGGCCCAAAAAAGATACTTGGAAACTAGCGGGATGCATTTTGCAAGCCAGATAGAGTTAATTTTTCCGGATCATCCAAAAAATCAGGAGGTAGTGAATACCTTTGAATCTATGAAGCAAGAAGGTATTTTCGCGCATTCTGTTTTCCCTGAAATCATTCCAACAGTTAGGTATTTCTCCAATAAAAAGATTAAAACTTTTATCTGCAGCAGTTCACCACAGGAGATTATTAGAAGCTACACTAAGGCAAAAAAACTTGACGATTTGTTTGATGGGTTCTTTGGTTATAAACCGGGTTTTGGAAAAGGTGAACAGATTGATTTCATACTTCAACATCATAAATTACACCCTGAAAAAGTGCTCTTTGTTGGTGACTCCTTGAGGGATTTTGATTTTGCAAAAGATAAGAAAATAAAGTTTATTGGAATTGAAAGAATTTTTAAACAAAAAGACTTCCAGAAAATAGGAGCCTTAAGCGTTAGTTCAATGACTGATTTTGTGAAGCTTTTTGGCGAATCTGAAAAATACTTAAACACCTTTGAAAATGTAACTCGAAACCCTTCCTTGACAAAAAAAGAGGGATTCATTACCATTTTATCCATTTGAAGGAGATTATTGAAAGAGCATAAGGATTGGTCTCCAATGAATTCAACCTCGAGGTTACCTCACGGCTTCTCCCTGATCAAAAGGAGGAAGACGGCGCTTGTCATCAGAGACCTTTATAAAGATCGACTGATGGAAAGGGAGATCCACAACCTGGAGGCCTTTCCCCTCCGGCAAGGGGACAAGCCTCAATTCATGGAGGGAAGAGGCCTTCTCGTCTCCATCCCCCTGGATGGAAAGGGTCCCGAAAGGATGGTAATCCGCCATTATGAACACGGGGGGATCTTTCGAGCACTGACGAGGGACCTTTTCCTCGCGGGGTCTCGCCCATTTCGGGAACTCATCATTACCGAAATGGCGAGGAAAGCTGGATTGCCGACAATGGAGGTTCTTGCTGCGATAAAAAATTGTGTCTTCTGGCCCTTCTATAAAGGGGATCTGGTTTCCAAGGAGATTCCCAATTCCGTTGATCTCATTCAATACTTCACCCGAGGTGGGAGGGCGAGGGGTCAAAAACAGTTGGGCGAAAAAAGGGAGCTTATCCGCCAAGCGGGCAGACTGGTGAGGAAAATGCACGAAATGGGAATCTACCATTCCGATCTCCACCTCAAGAATTTCATCGTGGAGAAGGGAGAGGGAGGGCTGGGATCCCTTTACATCATCGATTTCGACCGTTCCAAGATTATCCATCCCCTCAAATCCAACAAATGGTTCGCCAACCTCTTGCGCTTGGACCGATCGGTGGAGAAATGGCGGACCAAAGGCCTCTGGATTACCCGGACCGATCGGCTCCGATTCCTCGGGTCTTACCTGGAGGGAGATAAAGAGAGGAAAGCCTTGGTGAGGACATATCTCGGGAAATACCTCCGCCGCAGAAGGAAGTTCAGAATAGGCTGGGCCATTGAACGCCTCCTCTATGGTTGAGCCATCCGCTCCAGGAAGTCCCCTATGGTCCCTTCGAGCAGGCCCTTCCTGTCATAGTGAAAATGGTCGATGCCGGGTAAAATCCGAAGCCATTTGGGCTCCGAAAGGGTTTCGAAGAACCCCTCCATATTTGATGGGGGACAGATGGCATCGCGGTCGCCACAGACAAAGAGCTTCGGCTTCGGGCATTCCCTCAAGAACCCAAAATCGAACATCTCCAGCGGAGGGGCCACTCCAATAAGGCCCCTTATCCTCTTGTCATCTACCCCAACGGGAAGGCCGGCAATGGCGCCGAAGGAATATCCCGCTACTAAAATCACGGGCGGCTTCCTCTCCTCCTCCAGATAGTCGATGGCCCCCTTCACATCTCCCTGTTCCGAGGTCCCACCTCCGAATGTGCCGGTACTTTCTCCCACCCCCCTGAAATTGAACCGTAGGCTTGTAAAATCCCACATCGCCGCAATCCGAGCAACGGCGGTCACCACGGTATTATCCATATTGCCGCCGAAAAGTGGGTGGGGGTGGCAGATGATCACCGCTCCTTTGGTGGATTCCTTGTCCAGCGACAGGAGGCCTTCAATCCTGGCTTCCTTTACTTCAAAGGAAATCCTCTCTTCCTCCATGAGCCCTCCTCAGGTCCCATCGATGTCATATTTCCCTCCAACCCTTTCGCCCCTTATGTTGGGAAAGTACCAAAGGATTTTCAGCTCAGGATACTGGGAGTCCTGGGAACTGAGCAAAATCCGCTGCCTTCTTGGGTGAGTTGGAATCCGTCCGCAATGGAACAAAATCTTTCACCTCGAATATCGAATGCCAATTTCGAGCTTTTCGTTTGCAGAAGCGTGCTTTTGTGGATGGTGTATGAGGAAATTTTCAAGGAGGGCGATGGGGGACTCGAACCCCCGACCCCAAGCTCCGGAGGCTTGTGCTCTATCCACCTGAGCTAATCGCCCTCTTTTTCGATTAACGGCGCCATTTTAAGGAAAAACCCACCATGGACTCAAGAGATTAGGATCCTGCTCTCCATGATCAATGTGCCTATTTTACCCCGAAACCCCAAAGAGGTTCAATAACATTCTGTTTGCGGTCTCCCGAGTTTCTGGAGAACACCGGAGAAACAAAGTGCAAAACAATCTTGCCCTCCTACATCGGCCCATATGAAGCGCTAACATTGACGGCTTCGTAAAAAGTCCATCTGCTGCGTTCCGCTTCATCCCCTGCCCTGTTAAATTGAAGGCAGCCATATCAAGAGATA
>JAUWDQ010000237.1 GCA_030608745.1 Pseudomonadota bacterium
CACGCTCAAAGGGTTCGGCGTAAAATTTCCCATAAAATGGGGTCAGGGTTTCCTTTTCGACCTCCAACTTCTTCGGTTTTATGAGCTCCTTCCAATTCCTCTGCATATTTTCCCCCTCGAATAGAGGCCACGGGAAAAGCCAATGGCGATCTTTACCCCATGCAATGGAAGGTAATCATGGCCTCCCGATTCCGCCATAAACTGTCTATTTCGAATAGAGTTCGACGATGAGTTGCTCTTGAATGGGCATCGTCAGATCTTCTCTCGAGGGAAGGCCCTTCACCGTTCCCCTTAGGTTGGTCTTGTCCAATTCGAGCCACTGGGGAATTCCGCGTCGAGCGACGGAATCGACGGCCTCCGATATTCTGGAGATATTCTTGCTTTTATCCCTCAATCGAATCACATCTCCCGGTTTGATGAGGTATGATGGTACATTCACCTTCTTGTCGTTGACCAAGAAGTGGGAATGTCCCAATAGTTGCCTCGCCTCATTCCTGGAGTTGGCAAAACCGAGGCGATAAATGACACTATCCAGCCGTCTTTCCAAAAAGATGAGCAAGTTCTCGCCTGTAATCCCCTTTTTCCGCTCCGCCTTCTTGAAATAATTGCGGAATTGCCGCTCCAAAACCCCATAAATCCTTTTGACCTTCTGTTTTTCTCTGAGTTGATTTCCATATTCCGAAAATTCACGCCTCGATTTTCCGTGCTGCCCAGGGACGTAGGGTCTCCGGTCGATGGCACACTTATCGGAATAGCACCGATCCCCCTTGAGGAAGAGCTTGAGGCTTTCCCTCCGACATAGCCTACATTGCGAATCTGTATATCGAGCCAAGATATACCTCCTTAAACCCTTCTTCTCTTGGGAGGCCGACAGCCATTGTGGGGAATTGGGGTGACATCCTTGATGAGATTGACCTTAAATCCAGCTGCTTGAAGCGACCTCAACGCGGCCTCCCTGCCCCCTCCAGGCCCCTTTACATAAACATCAATGCTCCGCATACCGTGTTCCATTGCCTTCTTAGCGGCATCTCCGGCGGCCAATTGTGCCGCGAAGGGGGTACTTTTTCTCGATCCCTTGAAACCCTGGGTCCCCGCGCTGGCCCATGAGATAACATTCCCGTCGGGATCGGTTATGGTCACAATGGTGTTGTTAAAGGTGGCCTGAATATGGGCAATACCGCTTGGGACATTTTTCTTCACTCTCCTCTTCTTCGTTCCTTTACCCTTAGCTTTTGCCATAAATCCTCCTACCTTTTCCTCTTACTCATTACCGACCTTCGCGGTCCCTTCCGAGTTCGGGCATTGGTGTGGGTTCTCTGTCCTCGAACGGGAAGGGACTTTCGGTGGCGAAGACCCCTGTAGGAGCCGATATCCATCAACCTCTTGATATTCATGGCCACCTCTCGCCTGAGGTCCCCTTCTACTTTATACTGCCGGTCGATGGCCTCCCTGATCTTCACGACATCAGACTCGGTGAGTTGGCTCACTTTTGTATCCACACTCACCTGAGTTTCCGCCAGGATTTTACCCGATAAAGACCTGCCAATACCATAGATATAGGTCAATGCAATCTCGATCCGTTTACCCCTTGGTAGATCTACGCCCGCTATTCGTGCCAACTCGATCCCCCCTTTAGCCTTGCCTCTGCTTGTGCTTTGGGTTACTGCATATCACCCTAACAACGCCCTTACGTTTCAGAATTTTGCACTTATCACAGATCTTTTTGACTGAAGCCCTTACCTTCATCTCCCGAGAAAACTCCTCATTTTGCCCTGTAAATGATCCTTCCCCTGGACAAGTCGTAAGGGGAAAGTTCTACCGTCACCTTGTCCCCCGGAAGGATCTTGATGAAATGCATCCTCATCTTCCCGGAAATATGGGCCAGGACTTTATGTCCATTTTCCAATTCCACCCTAAACATGGCGTTGGGAAGGGTTTCTAAAACCGTACCTTCAACCTGGATAGCTTCCTCTTTTGGCATAGGTTTCCCTGTCTTCGATTTCTTCCAGAATTCGATGAAAAATATCGCCTATGTTCCCGACCCCGTCTATGGACCTTAATAACCCCTGAGATGCGTAGTATTGAATGACCGGTCTGGTTTGCTGCGAGTAAATGTCAAGTCTGGATCTAATGGTTTCCTCCTTGTCATCATCCCTTTGATAAAGGGAACCCCCACATGTATCGCAGATTCCCTCCTTCTTTGGGGGGTTGAAGAGAAGATGATACATGGCGCCACATCTGCTACACGTCCTCCTTCCCCTCAACCGGCTTATCAATTCTTTGGCTTCAATCTCGATATTGATCACATGATCAACGGCCAATTCCCTTTTCCCCAGCATCCTTTCCAATGCTTCAGCCTGGGCCACGGTTCTGGGGAAACCGTCCAGAAGGAACCCCTTTTCGTAATTCCGTTGCATGAGCCGATCTTCAATGATCCCGATAACCACTTCATCGGGAGCGAACTCTCCCTTCGCCAAATACGCCTTGGCCTTTAGACCCAGAGCCAACCCATTGCTAACTGCTTCCCTGAGGATATCCCCCGTTGATATTTGTGTAATATGGTACTTCTCCGCAATAAGCTTCCCTTGAGTTCCCTTGCCCGATCCAGGAGGGCCCATGATTATCAGGTTCATGGTTCTTGCCCTCTTCCCATCAACGACGCCTACCCCTCAATCTTCCCTTCCTCATCAACCCCTCATATTGTCGCGTCAACAGATGGGATTCGATCTGTTGGACCGTATCAAGGGCAACTCCCACTACAATGAGCAAGGCCGTTCCTCCGAAATAGAAGGGAACGTTGAATCTTCGAATCAAGATGGTTGGAAGAACACAAACCGCCGAAACATAAAGGGCTCCACCTAAGGTGATCCGGGAAAGAACTCTGTCTATATATTCCGCCGTCTTTTTCCCGGGACGAATCCCCGGTATATATCCCCCGAACTTTTTCATATTTTCAGCAACGTCGTCGGGATTGAAAACGATAGCGGTATAAAAATAGCAGAAGAAGATGATGAAGGCGATATAAAGAACGTTGTATAAGATGCTTCCCCCGCCTAAACTATTGATGGCCTTATTGAGCCAAGGGTAAGTTTCCATCCACGCTTTAGGCATGAACTGACCTATGGTCAGGGGGAACATCAGTATTGACGAGGCGAAGATGGCGGGAATAACCCCTGAGGTATTGATCTTTAAGGGAAGATGAGTACTTTGCCCGCCGTAAATCTTCCGTCCTACGATCCGTTTCGCGTATTGAACGGGCAACCGCCTCTGGCCCGTCTCCATGAAAATGATAAACCCTACCACCACCACCATGAAGGCAAGGATGACCAGTATTACAAAGATTTGTAGCTCCCCTATCTTTATCTGCCGAATGGTATTGCCGAAGGCAACGGGCAGTCTCGCTACAATTCCCGCAAAGATGATGAGGGAAATCCCGTTGCCGATTCCCCTTTCCGTAATCTGCTCCCCCAACCACATGATGAAAGCGGTCCCGGCCGTGAGGGTAATCATCGTCATCGGGATGAAAGTCCAACTGGTTTCGGTAACAACAGGCATGCCCCCAGATTCCATCTGCCTGAGACCAACCGCGATACCAAAACTCTGGATGAGGCTCAAAAGCACCGTTCCATAACGAGTATATTGAATGATCTTCTTTCTTCCCGACTCCCCCTCTTTCTTCAACCGATCGATATAGGGAATAACCACGGACAGAAGTTCCATGATGATGGAAGCGCTGATATAGGGCATGATCCCCAGGGCAAAGACCGAAAACCTTTCCAACGCCCCCCCAGTAAACATGTCAAATAGGCCGAACAGGGTTCCCCTGGCCTGGTCGAAGAAGGAGGCCAAGGCATCGCTGTTGATCCCAGGGGTGGGAACATGCACCCCTATCCTATAAACGGCCAAGAGCAGAAAGGTGATAATGATGCGCTTCTTGAGCTCGGGAATTTTGAGGATATTCGAAAAAGTACCGATCAATTTAAAGGACCTCTATCTTTCCTTCAGCTGCCACTATCTTCTCGGCAGCTCCTTTGC
>JAUWDQ010000259.1 GCA_030608745.1 Pseudomonadota bacterium
GTGATGGTCATTGGGTCTGAAAATGCCGCCCCTTCCTCCCGAGGTTTAGAAAAAGGATACCCCATTGGTCTGAAGTTGGGAAGGCTAATCAACGGGGACACCGGAGGCGATAGGGGGAATGCAATTCCTCGGGTACCTTGCCGGGAAAAAATCCGCGGATGATCAATTTAGAGTTAATAGATGTTACGAGCTACCTTCTCCGTTATGTCTCCCTCTCTTGCTTTTACTAAGTGCTTCGATTCGCAAATACAAGGACGTATTTTCTGGAGCAGGATCTGAGCAAATGCTCACTCAGCACTAAGTCCTGAGTAAATATGTTCGTAACCGAACTTATGAACCGAAGGACTAAGCAACTGAGGAGTGTGGTGGCACCGGATGGACCTTGTCCGGGACACGAAAATAGGTAAGGATTGTATCAATTCTCCACAAAGCAATCCACCAAGAAATCAACCCTTTATGGAGACTCTCTGCCAACCATTCCTCAACTATCTCCCACCAAGATTGACGGCTTCGTAAAAAGTCCCTCTGCTGCGTTCCGCTTCATCCTTCGTTATTGCAGCGTACTTCTATGTACGCCTCATTCTTCAGGATTTGCGTGCCTTACATCTGGATCTTTTTTCTTTGCCGTCTTATTTCGACTTTTTACAATGACGTCAAGGTTCAATCATTGATTTTTTTGGGGCATTCAGGGACTAATTGTGGAGCATCGAGAATCAACTCTACTGCCATCTCCACCCCTCTCTGATAGGTAGTTTCACAGGTATGATTTGGCCACAAGGGGATCCATTTCTCGCGGAGAGGACGGCACTCGTTTTCACCAAACTCCTCCATGAACCTCCGGTGAAGTTCGAAGCAGAGCTCGTCAACGCATGTTAAATCATCCGTCGGCGACCTCCTGCCATAGAGCAAACCTATGCAGACAATGCCGGAAGCGAGAGCCCCGCAGAGATGGCCTACTACCGTAAATGGTAATTCTTCGGGAGGACGCCGGTCCCTTCCGCAAGAAACCTCCTCCAGGGCTAGGGTAAGGTCAATGCCAGGTTCTTTCCGATGGGTCCCGCCACCGCCATGAAACCCGGTCACCAGTCTAACCATAGATGAATCCGTAATCTTCAATGTCTCATTGATTGCCATAAAAACCGATTCACTGCAATGATATCCCTTTCGCCTGCATTCTACGGCTTTACGGCCCGCCTCCTCGATCTTTCTCCTGTTTTCTTCGTTCATTTTTTATCCCTTGAAATCGTCGGTTTCTTCCCGTTGATGGCACCCAGAGAATTTGAATTTTTCATTTTGAAAATTTATACTCCCAGGTATTTCAGTTTTATCTCTTGATTCGCGTCAAGTTCCTTGGGAGATGAGGAATGCACAATTTTTCCCCGGCTCAGGATGTGGATATAATCTGTATATTTTAGGGCAAACCGCAGGTTCTGCTCGACTAGGAGAATGGACATGCCGCTATCCTGCAGCTTCTGGATGACCTCTCCCACCGCTTTTACGAAAATCGGTGCGAGCCCTTCCGTTGGCTCATCCATTAGGAGTAGGGAGGGATTCGTCATCAAGCTACGCCCAATGGACAGCATCTGTTGTTCACCTCCGCTCAGTCGGTTTCCCGGATGACGCTCCCGCTCTTTCAACGGAGGGAATAATTCATAAACCTTATCTAGTGTCCAACCCTCAGCCTTTGCTCTGAAACCCACTGTAAGGTTCTCTGTGACGTTCAATGATGGAAAGATCTCCCTCCCCTGGGTAACTACGCTAACCCCAGACCGCACGATCTCAAAGGGCGGCCTGTGGGTCAATTCCACACCCTGGAAGATCACCCGACCAAGCCGGGGCGGAGTGAAGCCAATCACCGACCGGACGAGTGTGGTCTTGCCCATACCATTTCGGCCCAGGATACCAATCACTTGGCCCTCTCCAACCTCTAACGAAACCCCCTGGAGGATATAGCTATCTCCATAATACGTGTGAATGTTCTCAACCGTTAACACCCTTTTATCCTTCCTTAATTTCCTTTAACCTAATCCTCACTCCCAAAATAAATCTCCTGAACCCGTGGGTTATTGCGGATCTCCTTCGGGCTCCCTTCTGCAAACACACAACCCTGATGAAAAACCGTAATCCGAGGCGCCACTTGAAGTGCCACATCCATGTTATGCTCAATGATTAGAATCGTAATCTTGGGATCAAGCTTATAAATCATCTCGGTCATCATCACGGACTCTGCTGGAGAAAGTCCAGCCGTGGGCTCATCCAGAAGAAGCACCGTAGGATTAGAAACCAATGCCATGGAGATCTCAATCTGACGCTGTTCCCCGTAAGAAAGATTCCTCACCACCTCCGCCCGCTTCTCCGCTATCCCCACAGTCTCTAAAACCTCGCCTGCTCGCTCATAAAGCCCCCGATAAGTCGAAAGAGGCCTCACCATGGAAAACTTGATTCCCCTCAAACCCAAGGCCGCAACTACCAGATTCTCCAAAACCGTTAGCGTAGGGAAAAGGTTGGTAATCTGAAAGGTCCGACCTAAGCCCAAATAAGTACGCTGATTGCAAGACAGATGCGTGATATCTTGACCAAAAATCCGGATCGATCCCGATGTGACTGGGTAGAGCCCACTGATAAGACTAAAAAAGGTGGTTTTCCCCGCCCCATTCGGCCCAATAATTGCGCGCCTCTCACCCACGTCCACCCGTAAATCGACCTGCTTGACCGCCTCCAAACCACCAAATCGCTTCGTCAAACCTTCACACTCCAAGGCAGGCCTGACCCCTTCTCCCCTTATTGAGTTCATACCGCCACCTCGACTCGCTTCCGGAATCGCTTCAACACCCCCATTATGCCCTCGGGGGCATACTTAGCGGTTAAGACATAAATAATGGCCATGATCATCAACCACCGCCCGGTGTAAACGCTCACCAGGTTTCTCAAAAAGGTAATGACAAATGCACCTATGGTCGGTCCGACCAAGGTTCCCCGCCCCCCAAGACTCACCATCAAGACAAATTCCATACACTGTGCTAGATCAGCATCATCGGGGCCAACAAACTTAGTGAAATGGGCGTAGAGGGCCCCACCCAGACCGGCGAAAGCCCCGGCAATGATAAAGGCCAGGTACTTGTGCAACCAGACATTAAAACCCAGAACCTTCATCCGTGATTCGCTATCACGAATACCAACCAGTGTCCTCCCAAATGGAGACCGGATCAGAAGGAAGATGAGGATGAAACAGATTATAAAAGCGATCAAGATAAAGTAATGAAAATTGACGTGATCTAACAGATCCACGGGCAAACCCAAATCCGGCCGAGGAATACTCGATATCCCGTTTTCCGCTCCAGTCAGAGACACCCATGAATAGATGAGACCCCATACGCACAAGGCAATCGCCAGGGTAATCAAAATAAAGGAGACCCCGACCGCCCTCAAGGCCATAAGACCGATCACGGCAGAAGCCCCTGCAGCCATCCCAATGCTCGAGGGGAGGGTGACAGCAAAACCAACGTTATACCTAGTCGCCAAGAGAGCCGTT
>JAUWDQ010000003.1 GCA_030608745.1 Pseudomonadota bacterium
CCAAAGCTCAAAGTTCAAATGAATGTCAAATGTCAAATGACAAATGACAAATGGGGAAGGTTGATTGTTCGAGCCGTTGAGTTATCGACTGGTTTGACAAGCTAACTACTTAACTATTGAGGGAAATTAAGAGTTTTGACATTTGAATTTTGACATTTGGAATTGCTATTTGGGTGGCTCAAAGGAATTTGGGCGATCGGGCGTTGGGAAGAGCCCAAAAGTCCGAAACTCCTCTCCTTTTCCCTTGACACCATAACGTCGAGTATGGTAAAAAATTCAAGCAGTTGCGAATCTTTGAGCCAAAGGGTGGGAAGATAGAAATGAAAAAGGGAAACAGGGAGACGAGGCGAAGAGCCCCCCTTTGGGACCTTCTTTGCTCTGTAAGATTGAGTATATCTCTCCTTATCCTCTTGGCGTTGACCTCCATTGTTGGGACCCTCATCAAGCAGAATGCGCCCACTATGGAATATATACAACACTTCGGCCCTGGACTTTATCGATTTCTGAATTTCTTGGGCCTCTTCGACATGTACCACTCGTGGTGGTTCAGGGGAATCCTGGCCCTTCTGGCCGTGAACATCTTCTCGTGTTCTTCGAGTCGATTCCCCCGTATTTGGAGCAAAATCACCCGTCCACGGGGTGAAATCGACAAAGTTCAGATTGCGAACCTTCCCTATACTAAGCATTTGAAAAGATCCTTATCACCCAAAGAGGTGACGGAGAAGGTGTCTTCTATTACGAGAGGGATTTTCGGTAGGCCTCTCGTTTCTGAAACAACCGAAGCCATTGTCATCTTCGCCGAAAGGGGTAGGATGTCGAGGTTAGGGGTTTACATAACCCACCTCAGCATCCTCATCATTCTCCTGGGCGCTCTCATCGGTTCGCTTTTTGGGTTCAAAGGCTTCGTAAATATCCTGGAAGGGGAGACCGTTGATCGGATCTTCACGCGACAACGCCACGGAACGACGCCAAAGCCCTTGGGATTTATGGTTAGGTGCGATGACTTCAGGATCACCTATTACGATATGAAGACTCAAGAAAGGCTTGTCAGGGAATACATCAGCACCTTAACCTTCTTGGAAGATGGGAAGGAAGTGATGAAAAGGGAGGTTCGAGTGAACCATCCCCTCACCTTCAACGGGTTGCGTTTTTATCAATCCAGCTATGGGGGTATCCCCGAGATCACCGTAGGTGTTGAAAGCAAAAATCAGGGGGAAAATTTCTCCCTTGTTGCCCATGAGGGGGAAAAAGTGGAGATACCGGAGTCGAAGGCTTTTTTCCAGATTTTGAAGTTTCACCCGCAAATCCATAATTTCGGGGAGGGCGTAGCCATGGTCCTCTTTCAACCTACGGCAGTGCCCCAAAGGTTCTGGCTATTGAAGGCGAGGCCGAAGCTCGTCGATGGTTATCAATTTACCTTAAAAGGGGTGATGGAAAGGGAATATACGGGGTTACAGGTAGCCAAGGACCCCGGTGTATGGGTGGTCTGGGTGGGGTGTATTATCCTGGTTTGGGGCTTAATGGTGGCCTTCTTCTTCTCCCACCAGAGGATGTGGATTCTTATCCCAAGGGGGAAAGGCACCATTTTGGTCTCGGGAACAACCAACAAAAACCGAATGGCCTTCGAGAGGAGGTTCCAAAAGACGATAAGCGCATTAGAACGTGAGGTATGAAGGAGTGCATTCCCTTGGGGGTGGTATGGTGCCCAGGAAACAACAGGTAAAGGCCATTGTCCTCTATGGATATGGCATCAATTGCGAGACGGAGATGGCTCATGGATGCAGGTTGGCGGAGGCCGATGTGGTCGATATCGTCCATATGAATGAAATCCTTCAGGGAGAGGTTACGCTGGACCAGTATCATTTTCTCAACTTACCTGGTGGTTTTTTGGATGGCGATGATCTGGGCGCTGCCAAAGCGGCGGCGAACCGGCTCAGATATGCGAGGGTGGGGGCAAGGGGGGAAAGGTTTCAGGATCAACTTCTTCGTTTCATAAAAGAGGGGAAGCTCATCTTCGGCGGTTGCAACGGCTTTCAGTTAATGGTTAAGCTTGGATTGATACCGGCCTTTGATGGCAGTTATGACACCCAACAGGTTACGTTAACCTTCAACGACTCCGGTAGGTTCGAGGATAGATGGGTCTACCTGAAGATCGATGGGAAATCACCCTGCATATTTACGAGGGGGATCAGGGGAGTCTATCTCCCAGTGAGACACGGGGAGGGGAAGTTTATCCCCGGCGGGGAAGAGGTAAGAAAAAAAATGAAGCAGCGGAACCTCATCGTGGCCCAGTACAGTGATCCGTCCTTTACCCACGAGGTGATGGATTACCCATTAAACCCAAACGGATCGATAGATGCCGTCGCTGGCATCTGTGATGAGAGTGGTAGGCTTTTTGGGATGATGCCTCATCCGGAGGCTTACCTCCATTTTACCAACCATCCCAGATGGACCAGGGAGGATCTGCCTGAGGAGGGAATGGGGTTGGCTTTCTTTAGAAATGCAGTGGAATATATTCGGGAGGAGTTACTCTGAGGGCTATGAGGAACCATTAATCTCATATGGGAGGAAGGGAGATGAATAAGGCAGAGCTTGTACTGAATGTTGCTGAAAGGGCGAATGTAACCCAGAAAGTGGCAAAGGTCATCGTGGATGCAATCTTCGATGGGATGAAGGATTCCCTCGCCAAAGGAGAAAGGATCGAGATACGGGGGTTCGGCAGCTTCGTGGTGAAGAGTTATGAGGGGTACAAAGGGAGAAATCCCAAAACAGGGGTATTGGTGGATGTGAGCGGAAAGAGGCTTCCCTTTTTTAAGGTGGGAAAGGAGCTTAGGGAGAAGGTGAATTCCTGATCCTCTCCATCTCCCTTGGGATAGTCACATGAGAGAATTACAGCTATTCCCAGTACCTCTTGTGATAACTCTTTAGTTTCTCTAATTGGCCCTCTACCTTTCCGTACCCATTCCTCTCATTTCCTTCGCATTCGGCAATGTCAATTACCGAATCCCCCCTGAGTTCCTGCAATACGGCCTTTACGGAAGTGGCTAGGCCATCCAGATCGTATCCTCCTTCTAAAGCGATAATGATCTTTCCACCACAGGTCGTTTGGGCAATGTCCATGGTGATATTGGTTAGACGGGCATACCCTTTCTCCGTCATCTTCATTCCCCCCAGGGGATCACGATAATACGTATCAAACCCCGCGGAAACGAGAATTAACTGGGGTTTATACGATAACGCAATGGGTTTCAAAACATGGAGGAAGATATTTCCATATTCTGCATCACCGCATCCAGGGAGCATTGGGACGTTCACGGTGAACCCCTCTCCCTTTCCCGTCCCCATCTCCGCAGGAGCCCCAGTACCCGGGTAAAAGAAGCCATAACGATGGGTTGAGAAGTATAACACCTCAGAGGCCTCATAAAATGTGTTTTGTGTTCCATTTCCGTGGTGAACATCCCAGTCAATAATAAGCACCCTTTCGAGTCCGTGGGTCTGAATGGCATATTTCGCACCTACAGCTATATTGTTAAATATACAGAACCCCATGGCGCGATTCCTTTCGGCGTGATGGCCCGGGGGCCTAACGAGGGCGAAGGCATTATTTAAGTTTCCCTGCAGGGCTGCCTCATCAATGGCCTCCAATACCCCTCCCACTGCTAAACAGGCGGCTTCATATGATTTTGGAGAAGCTACCGTATCGGGGTCCAGTCTGCGAGCGGGTTGACCTGCGGTGGAGGCGATCAGATCAATATAGGAGGGAATGTGGACCATCTCCAGTTCTTCCCTGGTGGCAAACCGCGGGGGAATCTCCGTAAAGAAACCCTCCATATCCCCCCCTTGAAGCATGCCATAGATTGACCTGAGTCTATTTGGGTTTTCCGGGTGATAATCATCGGTGATATGCTCGATATACCTTTCATCCCTGACGATCCCTGTCCTGTTCATTGCACCCTCCTTTACAAGAGTCCCGGCTCGGGCCAAACCTACCCCCTTTAACACCCCTTGTCAAGGACAAGGGCTATGGGAGAGACTCCAGCTGGAATATTCCATCATTCCATATGGTCTATTCCAACAATCCATCATGCCAATTCTCAAACAGATTTCGCTCAGGGAAAATGGAGTCCCCCAGGAACTCAGGAAGTTCCACTACTGATATACCTTGACTTTTACGGAATAGATTGCTTAGAATTCACTAAAGATGAATGTGAGGCGATTGGAGAAATTGCTCGAGGACGTCAAGACGGGGAGGATCGAAATCCGTGATGCCCTGGTTACACTGAGAGGCCTTCCCTTCGAGGATATCGGTTATGCCACCATCGATCATCACCGTGCGCTTCGGAAGGGGTTTCCTGAGGTAATCTTCGGCGAAGGCAAATCGAGCGCACAAATCATATCTATCATCCAGCGGATGAGACAACAGGGAGATAATGTCCTCGTAACCAGGGTGCACAAAAGAAAGGGATTGGCCATTAAGAAGGCTATCCCAGAGGCAAACTATTACCCTATCCCCGGGATCATTACCGTAATGAATCATGAGGTCGAGCGGGTGGGGAAAGGGCTCATTCTGGTAATCAGTGCGGGAACCTCTGATGCTCCTGTAGCTGAAGAGGCTGTTCTTACCGCGGAGATGATGGGCAATCGAGTGGAACGACTCTACGATGTGGGCATTTCCGGGATTCATCGGTTGTTTAGCAAGGCTGAATTGATCCAATCGGCCAATGTGATCATCGTCGTCGCGGGAATGGAGGGGGCCCTACCAAGCGTTGTTGGTGGATTAGTGGATAGGCCCGTCATCGCCGTTCCTACCCACGTGGGCTATGGAGCCAGTTTCGGAGGGGTTGCAGCCTTACTTGCCATGCTTAACTCCTGTGCCTCGGGGGTTTCCGTGGTCAACATCGATAACGGGTTCGGGGCTGGATACGTGGCCAGCCTCATCAACAGGGACCGGGAAGGGACGGTTTAGGGGATGGAAGTGATAGGTCAAAGGGTCTTCTCAAGTCTATTTTTCTATATATAAAATGATCGGATCCCCTTCTGGACATTGGCTCATCTCATACCTCCAACCTATCAAGCCGTTGCTGTTCGCCCTCTTAGGACTGGATAGGTGGATTTACCTTGTGGTGGTTGGCCTTATGGCCTTTTTTATCTACAGGAATGTGAGGAATTACGATTCGATAACCCAGGAAATGGATACCCTCCTTCGAAGATATCTCCTGTTTCGAAACGATAAACAGATAACCCTCAAGATGCATGAGCAGGATGAGAATGTCCGCAATGAAATCCTCAGATCCATTTCCAAGAGTTGGAAACATTTCAGGAGAATCCACGGGGAGCTGGTGGGCACATTGCTCGGGAATATTCGTAAAACGCTCTTGGTCTATTATGTTATCCTCGGGATTTTATGTATCAATACCCTAAGGATCCTCCTCACGGATTGGTTCAAGACCGGGGCAATTTCGGTCCCCCTCGGGGTAGCCGTAAAGGAGATTCCAAGCTATTTTCTGCTTGCCTTGGGTTTTCTCTTAATTCGGGTCCAAACCAGGCGAAGAAAGGGGGGGAGGGGAAGACCCTTCGAAATCGAGCTGGAAGAAATCATTCCCGATATCGGGGTTCATGGTCGAAGCCTTTACGATGAATTCGATCCCATCGAGGAAGGGGAAGGAGACGGGAAAATTGATTCCGAAAGGGCAGGCAGGCCATAGGGCAGAAATGGGGTCCAGGAGGAGAGACGATGGGTAGAAGGATTAAGGTTACGGTGGGCGAAGTGGAGGTATATGGTGAATTGAATGAGACGGAGACAGCCGATCTCATCTGGAACGGCCTCCCCTTGGAGTCCCAAGTCAGCACGTGGGGGGATGAGATTTATTTTTCCATTCCAGTCGAGGTAGAATCGGAAGATTCGGCCCAGGAGGTTGTGGCGCTGGGAGATATGGGGTATTGGCCTCCCGGTAACGCATTCTGCATTTTCTTCGGCCCGACACCAAACAGTCGAGGGGATGAAATCAGGCCGGCCAGCTCGGTGAACGTCTTCGGAAAGGTGGTTGGAGATTCCAAAGTGCTGAAGGCCGTGAGAACAGGGGCGTCCGTCCGCGTAGAGGCGGAGGACTGATGTCCCAGAAGACCATAGGCACTCAAGGGAAAGGCGGTTCGGTATGAGGGTGTGCTATTTCGATTGCTTCTCGGGCATCAGCGGGAACATGGTCCTCGGGGCCTTGATCGATATCGGTCTGCCGGAATGCGTCCTCCTCGAAGAGGTGGCCAAGTTGGGGGTTGAGCCATTCGACATAGAGGTAAAACGGAATGAAAGGATGCGGATTTATGGGACCCATGTGAAGGTGAGGGGCAGGGGAAATGAAGGCCCTCAACGTTCCTATCGCGAAATTAAACGGATGATCAAAGAGAGCCCGTTGGATCTGCCGGTGAAGGAGAGAAGCCTTGATATATTCCATCGATTGGCCGCTGCCGAGGCAAAAATTCACGGCGAAAAGATCGATGAGGTTCACTTTCACGAAATTGGCGCCCTTGACTCAATCGTAGATGTGGTGGGAGCTGCTGTTGGCATGAACCATCTGGCGATTGAGCGGGTATTTGCCTCAAGAATTCCCGTGGGATCTGGGTTTGTTCATGGGCAACATGGGCGATTACCCGTTCCGGCACCGGCCACCCTCGAGATATTAAAGGGAATTCCCATCTACTCTTCCTCCCTGAATGAAGAGCTGGTTACGCCTACAGGAGCAGCCATTTTAACCTCCTTGTCCGCCGGCTTCGGTAACATTCCCGAGATGAGGATCGAAAAGGTGGGCTATGGGGTCGGCGATAGGGTATTCGAGGGAATGCCGAACGTGTTGAGGATTATTTTAGGGGAGGGTGATGGACCATGGGATGGAGACCGGGTTTGGGTAGTGGAGACTGATATTGACGATATGTCCCCCGAGATTTATGGCTATCTCATGGAAAAGCTTCCCGAAGCGGGAGCGCTGGACGTGACTTTCACTCCCATCCAGATGAAGAAGAACCGCCCAGGCATCACTATCAAAGTCCTCTGCTATGAAGCGGAGGTTGATGTAATCATCGATACCCTTTTCAGGGAATCGACCTCCATCGGGGTGCGTCTCTATTCCGTCCGAAGGGCAAAACTGAGTCGGAGAACAGAAGAGGTGGAGACCAAATATGGCACGGTGAAGCTCAAGGTCTCCACTGACCACAGGGGTCGGATAATTAACGTAATGCCCGAGTATGAGGACTGCAGGAGAATCGCCGAGGCCATGGGGATTCCCCTCAAGGAGGTCTATCGAGAAATCCCATCGGTGATGAAGGTTGACCCGGACAGGTGATGGTCAGGGAGTTTTCCCCTCCCGCCTCCCCCGGTCCTTCAGCATGACCTTTCCAAGAATCTCCCTTATTTCCACATCCTTGATAGGGGAGAGGGTTTTTCGAATCTCCTTGGGGATGTCCTTCCCCGGCGAAGGAGTCGGATTTGGGGATTTCGAAGGGGTTGTGGATGGTTTCCATTGAGGAACGATCTCTCCCAATTTGAAACGGATCTCCTCGATGATAGGGGTGCCCAATCTCTTATTGAGCGCCTCGGTGATTCCCTCGCCCATGTAATAAAGTTGCTGCATCCAAGGAGAACTCGAAACCTTTACGAAGAGGATTTTATTCCTCATGAAGTCGGGTTGAGCATGCCGAGATACGTGTTCTCCCACTACACTGTCCCAAACATTCCAGATCTCATGCTCCTTCAATTTCCTATCCAACGACATCTCCTTCAAGGTCTTCTCCAATATCGCCCCGACCCTTTGTGGATTTCTCCTGGCTTTAGCTTTCATCCCTCCTGCCCCTCCGCTTTGGGAGCCTCGATCCTGGGAAAGAGAGTCCTTGCCCTTTCTACAGTGGAGCCAACTCTATATTGGCCCCAGATTGTAGCCTGGCTTAATTTCTGTTCTGGAAGCTGAGCCCCCAGGTCGAGCTGACGCCATATCTCAACGCCCGTTCGGGGCATAACCGGGTAGATCAGGATGGCGATAATCCTCAGGGATTCCAGGGCGTTATATAATACGGTAGCCAGTCTCGTTTGCCGTTTCTTTTCCTTGGCCAGGGACCAAGGTGCCGTCTGGTCGAGATATTGATTAACCTTGGCGATCAGTTTCCAGGTAGAGATGAGGGCTTTATTGAAAACCATCTCGCCCATAAAAACCTCTACCTCCTCAGTAACGGACGAGGCGCCTTCCCTAAGGGCCTCATCGATGGGTTCCACAGGGCCCGGCGATTGAACCTTTCCCTCGAAGTATTTGGTTACCATGGCCACCGTTCGGCTGAGGAGGTTTCCCAAGTCATTGGCGAGGTCTGAGTTGATGCGCTGAACAAGCGCATCTTCGCTGAAATTCGAATCGAGGCCAAAAGCCATCTCCCTCAAAAGGAAATAGCGGAAGGAATCCAAACCGTATTTCTCTTTAACGTCTAGGGGCCTGATGATGTTTCCCAGGCTTTTCGACATCTTGCTTTCCTTGATATTCCAGTACCCATGGACGTTGAGCCTTTTGTATGGGGGAATGCCCGCGGCTCGGAGCATGGTTGGCCAATAAATCCCATGCGGGATGAGAATATCCTTTGCTATGAGATGTTCGGCCACCGGCCAGAATTCTTTGAAGGCGCTCCCCGAGGGGTAATCCAAGGCCGAGATATAGTTGATAAGGGCATCGAACCAGACATAAGTCACGTAGCGTGAATCGAAGGGAAGGGAGATTCCCCAGGAAAGCCTGTTTTTAGGACGGGAAATACAGAGATCCTCCAATGGTTCTTGAAGGAAGGAAAGGACCTTATTTCGGTAGATCGCAGGCCGAATAAAATCCTCATGCTCCTCGATGTGGTGAATCAGCCAATCCTGATATTTACTCATCTTAAAGAAATAATTTTTCTCCTTAATGAATTGGGGTTCCTTCTGGTGATCCGGACATTTTCCATCCACCAACTCTCCCTGGGTATAGAACCGTTCGCAACCGAAACAGTAATATCCACCGTATTCCCCGAAATAGATATCCCCGTTTTCATGGGCTTTCTTCAGGATGAGTTGAACTACCCGCTTGTGTTTTTCATCGGTGGTGCGAATGAAGTAGTCGTTGGAGATGTCCAATTGGGGCCAGAGATCTTTGAATAGGGCGCTGATTTGGTCCGCATACGTCTTGGGGGTTTTGCCCGCCGCCTCCGCCGCCTGGAGTACCTTGTCACCATGCTCATCCGTTCCCGTCAGGAAAAAGGTCTCAAAACCCGATTGCCGATTGAACCGGCTCAGTACATCGGCCACGATGGTAGTATATGCATGCCCAATGTGGGGAACATCATTCACATAGTAGATTGGCGTGGTAATGTAAAACCTCTTTGCCATCTCCCTCGCCTCTTAGAGGTCGTATATATTGAGGGTCATCTCGGTTCCGTTCTCCAATTGGAGGGTCACTGTCTGAGCGAGGATGTTTTGCCGAATGACCTTTCCTTGCCCGAATTTTGTCTTGATCCGCTTGCCAAGCTTGGGGAGGTTCTTCCCGAGCTGGGAATAGATTTCATGTTCAAAGGCCAGGCAGCACATAAGACGACCACATACGCCTGAAATTTTTTCGGGATTGAGGGCGAGGTTCTGTTCCTTGGCCATGCGAACGGATACCAGGTCAAAGGTGTTGAGAAAACGGCAACAACAGAGCTCGCGGCCACAGCTCCCCGTCCCTCCGACCATCTTGGCCTCATCTCTGACGCCAACCTGTCTCATTTCAATTCTGGTATGGTATTTGGAGGCTAAGTCCTTTACCAGTTCCCTGAAATCAACCCTCTTTTCCGCGGTAAAATAGAAGATGGCCTTGCTCCGATCGAATAGAAATTCGACGCGGACGAGTTTCATGAGTAGCTCCCTAGCCCTTATCCTTTGGAGACAGAAAACGAAGGCTTCCCTCTGCATTTCAACATTCATCTCCTCCTGTTTCAAGTCCTCATCGGTTGCCTTCCGAAGGATTGGTGGGGGAATTTTTAGGAGGGACTGCTTCTCCTTTTCCCTAGGCTCAACGGCCACCTTTCCCAGAAATCGACCCTTTTCCGTTTCCACTAATACGTTGTCGCCCAATTTGAATTCCTTATCCCCGGCGTCAAACTCATAAATTTTGGCGTCATAAAGCTTCACGCCGACAATCCTAACCATCTCGTCAACTCCATGTATCGCCATGGAGGCCTCTGGTTCTGGCCAAATCCAGGAGCATTGCCTCCAGGGTTATCTGCCGATTGACATTTCGCTCCAGGTTCCATAAGGCTCCCTGGATGACCTCCATTCGATGAATCAGGGATGGAGTATCCGTCCCTGGGGCCACCTTATGGATGTCGTGCGATAGGTCGATGTTAATCAACTGAGCACCGTTTCCCCTCTCCTTATAGGACAAAAGGTCTCTATACCATGTATGGATCATCGTTAGAAGCATGGGTAGATCATCATTCCCCTTGGCCATTTCCTCGGCCAAACCCAATATTTGCTCAGGTCCATAGGAGGGGAGGTCGATGATCTTTCCGATAATCTCCCTTCTCCCCCGATGGACAAAATCCAAATCCGTCTGCAAGGCCTTCCCAAGGCTCCCATCGGCAAGGGAGGCCAGAATGTGGGCCTCCTCTCTTTCCAGTCCCAATCTTGAACGAACGACCTCCGCTATTTGTTCAGAGGGCAACGGATTGAAGGTAATCCTTTGGCAGCGAGAGGTAATGGTGGGAAGCATGAGATCTACATTGGCGGCAAGGAGGATCAGCACGGTGTGAAGGGGAGGTTCTTCCAAAATTCGTAGCAGAGCATTGGCCGCCTCCTGTCTCATTCGATCCCCGCCCGTGAGAATACAGATCCTCCTCTTCCCCTCATAAGGCCTGTGACTCAACTCCCTCTGCAGGTCCCTGATTTGGTCGATTCGAATCCATTGGCCGTGAGGCTCTACCAAAAGGACGTCGGGATGATGAAGGTGATCTATCTTCAGACAAGACCGGCATTCATCACAAGGTTCTTTATCACCACGAAGGCAATTGAGGGCCTTGGCTATGTTTAAGGCAACCAATTTTTTTCCAATCCCCTCCTTTCCCAGAAAAAGGTAGGCGTGGGCGACCCGCCGATTCCTCATGGCATTTCGGAGATGTTCTATCTGCCTATCATGTCCGATAATCTTCTTGAAAGACATCTTACTCACCGATGAGTCACTTCAAAAAGGGATTAACGAGTTGTCGGATTTCCCGCTCAACGGTATGCTCGCCCTTTAATCCATCCACGACCTTAATGCGGCGGGATTCAGCTTTGGCGATTGTGAGATAAGCACCCCTCACCCTCTGATGGAAATCCTCTCGTTCCCCTTCGAACCTGCCCTCTTTCCATGATAAGTTCCCGGCCTCCATTCTTCCCCTGGCCCTCTCTAACCCCACTTCGACAGGACAATCCAGTAAAATCGTCAGATCGGGGTTCAGCCCTTTGGTAACCGTTTGGTTGAGCCTTTCGATCAAATCGAGGGCCATTCCTCGTGCAAACCCTTGATAGGCCACCGTCGCATCGTGAAACCGATCACAGATTAGAACGCTTTGATTCTTCAGAGCGGGTTCGATTACCTCCACAACGTGCTGTGCCCTATTGGCCATGATGAGATATAATTCGCTGAGGGGCGTCAAATTTTCGTTATTCGTATCCATAAGAATATCCCTGATTTTATCCCCAATTCTGCAACCGCCGGGTTCACGGGTAACGCGGCATCGACATCCCTTTCGTTCCAAATAACCCCTCAGCAGTTGAATCTGTGTCGTCTTACCGCTTCCTTCTATGCCCTCGAAGGTAATGAATAATCTCACGCTGACCTTCCATTCCTTACCGTGCAGGATCGTTAATCGGAAGAAAACATAACTACTTAAATTTTTAAGGAAATTATAGGGTATACCTCCATTCATTGTCAAGGAGATGAACCCTCCTGATGCACCATCAAGGCATCATCTGCGGCGTTGCCTTCGATCGCTCCTCCTTGCGGCGTATTGCTCCATACGCCTCAGTCGTCGCTCCTCGGCGCCTTGCATCTCATACCTTGCTGGTGATCAGGAATACTCTATAACCTGCTGATTTCAGTTTTAATACCTCAATGAGACGGTGGATTTTAATCCTTAGTGGATGCAGGAGGGATTTCTCCTTGAGGAAATCCATTTCTGTGATAAGATGAAGTTCCAAAGCCCTTTGGCGGTTACAAAACGGGAAGATCGAAATAAGAGGAATATGGCACCTACTCAATGGGGGGAGGTTAGGGTTACCGTTCCGAAGGAGGCCCAGGAGGCCTTGGCCAATTTCCTTATGGAAAGGGGTTCCAGCGGGATTGTTATTGAAGATGCGGAGGGGAAGGAGGGGTTCGAAATAATTAAGGCCTATTTCCCCCATCCGCTTATGATTGAGGCCCAATCCATTTCCCGCTATTTGGGGGCTATAAGGGGATTTTTCCCCGAGATTTATCCGCCTGGCGTTGAAATTCGCTCTATCGCTGATAGAGATTGGATGACGGGATGGAGGGCCTTCTTCAAGGCTTCCCAGCCAGGACTGCGGATCGTCGTGAAACCCCCTTGGATCAGACTAAGGCCAAGGAAGATGATTGTCATCGATATCGAGCCAGGAATGGCCTTTGGAACGGGGACGCATTCGACGACGAGGCTTTGCATCCGGGCGTTGGAGAAGGACTTAACCGGCGTATATGACCCCCCACGAAGAGGTGGGAGAACACCCCACTCGGTCTTGGATGTGGGCATGGGATCGGGTATTCTCAGTATTGCGGCGGCCAAATTGGGTGCCCGGCATGTCTTGGGTATCGACATTGACCAAAAGGCTATTGATAATGCGAGGGAAAATGTTCGTATTAATAAGTTGGGGGGGAGGATTCGAATGAGAATGGCCACCATCTCTCAGATAGAGGAGCAGTTCGATTTGGTTGTCGCAAATATCGATGCGAAGACCATCGAGGAGATGAAATTTTCCCTGATGGACCGTGTTGCGGCTGGAGGTACCCTCATTCTTTCGGGAGTCTTGGATGGAGAGATGGACCTCTTGAAAAGACTCTTCCCCGATGGATCTTTCACCTTGATGGAGGTTTCCCAGGAGGAAGGCTGGGCCTGTGTGGTCTTAAAGAGGGCATGAGGGTGATCAGTGTCGCGCTTTTATGTGGATAACCCCCATTGGATGGGCGATAGAGTAGAGATTTCCGGTGCCGAGGCAAGGCACATCCAAAAGGTCCTCAGGTTAAAGAGGGGCGATGAAATCATCCTTTTCGATGGGAAGGGAATGGAGTATTGGGGAACTGTTGAAAGTCAAAGACTCCATCGGATAACGGTGAAAGTCAAAAAAACGAACACCCCCCGGACGGAATCCCCTATCGAGGTCATCTTAGGTCAAGGCCTTTTGAAGGGGGATAAGATGGATTATGTATTACAGAAGACTACTGAAATGGGTGTCTCGGCAATTTTTCCATTCATTTCATCGAGGACAGTTCCGAAATTGGGCGGGGAACAGGCCGAGAGAAGATGGCGTCGTTGGGAGAGGATCGTTGTTGAGTCGGCTAAACAGTGCGGGCGGACCGTTCCTCCCAGGGTAGAGAGTATCCGTGATCTTGTGTCAATTTTGGAATGGCCCGTTCGTGATCTTGTAAAGTTGATCCTTTGGGAGAAGGAGGAGATGTTCTTGAAAGAGAGGGTGCGGCAAATCGATAGAAAATCCGCGAAATTCCTCTTCCTCGTTGGTCCTGAGGGAGGTTTTTCCGAAGGGGAGATCTCCGCGGCAAAAGGGAATGGATTCATCCCCGTGGGGATGGGACCCCGAATCCTGAGGTCAGAGACGGCGGGGGTGGCCATGCTCAGCATTCTGCAATACGAATTTGGGGATTGGGGAATTCCCCGGGTATCTTCTTTGTAGGGAGGGAATCCGACGAAAACCCATAGGAACGACAAGGGGATGGGTTGATAGAAACCGATGGGTTGAGATCAAGGTGATATGGGATGATTTCGTAAATTACCCTTTTCCTCTTGGAGGGTTTGGGCAATGTCGAGGTATTCATTGTAAGGTTTGCACTGGTTGGCATACTTGCATTTTCTCCTGCAGACTTCAACGTTGACCTTGGGATTTCCCTTTCGCTTCTCGCAAATGATATAGCTCATAGCGTAACTTCCCCCAATATCTGGTGTTTTCTTTTTTATTTATCACTAAATATGCCGGTTGTCAAGGGGGAAAATGAATTTTTTTTGCAAAAAAATTCTTAAATTTAAAGAAGTTAAAATAATAAAGCTAAATTATTTCTTCTTTTTTTGTGTAGCCGACTGAAATAAAACAATATTTCTAAATTTTCCTTTTCTAAAGCCCGTTAACACTAGTGGCGATTTGGTGAAATGGGGGGATGGGCTGACTGGGAGTATCTTTACAATACTCAGGAGGACGAGATGGGTATCATTCCGCATGAGGTGTGGGATCTCTATAAGGGTAAGGTATTTCGTCTCTCTAAGGAGAGGCTGACGTTGCCAAATGGGGTAACGACCGAGTTGGAAATTATTCGCCATCCCGGGGCTGCGGCCATCGTTCCCCTCCTTGACGACCACAGGGTGCTCATGATCAAACAATATCGACATGCCGTGGGACAGTTTATTTGGGAGGTCCCCGCGGGAACCCTAAATCCAGGGGAGAGCCCCATTGAATGTGCCAGGAGGGAATTACCGGAGGAGGTGGGTTACCGGGCCCACTCATTCCGAGCATTAGGCGAGATCATCCCAGTTCCAGGCTACTCAGATGAGCATATCCATATCTTCGTGGCTACCGGTCTCATCCCGGACCGCCAAAATCTCGATGAGGACGAAGTGCTGGATGTGAAACCCATTCCATTGGAAGAGGCATTGGAGATGGTCAAAAGAGGTGAGATTCGAGATGCAAAAACCATCATAGCCCTTTACTTTACGATGTTGCAGGTAAAATAGGCTTACCACATGTTGAAGAGCGATATTCCCGCTTTTGTCTTTTTTCCAATTAACCCATCTTGAAACTACACTCCAATGCAATTCGCGCTGGCCTGGTATTTTCACGTCTTCACACCGTGCCCCACTTCTTTAGCAGGTTACGCTTCGTCATTTCGGTTCCTCTTTTCATCGATCTCCCCTTTTTGGGTATTTATACCTGGGGATTTGGCCATGTCAAGTCGATCAAGAGCACCTTGACTTTGAGGCGGAATTTGCCTATAAGTGGAGGAAGGCAGTGATTTTATTCCCCTGGATTCATTCCATGGTAAAGAGTTGGAAGTTCATAGGGATTTATCTTGTCCTGGGGGTTCTCTGTGTTCCGTCTTGCGTGAAGGAAATCGGGAACGTGGAGACTGAATACTTTTTGGAGAATCATAAGGGTGAATCCGTGGTTCTTGGGAGGATTGGAGTGGTGGAGGACGGCGTCGAAAAATCCTGGGAGAGTCCCCGAATAGACCCCTCAACCAACACCTCCTTTCGGATATTCATCAGGGGAAGGCGTTCCCCCTTGAAAGTTTCGCACTATCTCAGGGGAGATGGGTATTTCTCCTTGAGGTTACCCCCTGGCGAGTATACCCTGTGGAGATGGGTCTATGGATTTCCCGGTGGTCAGGCCAATACGATTGAGCCTTTATCCGTCTATTTGGATGTCTTGCCCGCAAAGACCATCTACATCGGGACCCTTTACATATACCTCCCTTCGGTCAGTTCGAGGCCACGGCGTTTGTTCGGAGCGGACCGGGTCAAACCCAGGCATGATATCGTTGATGAGTACGGGATGGCCATGGCGTTTTCGAAAAATCACTATCCTCATTTCCCGGATTCCCTGGAGAGGCATTTGATGCGCTTCTTCCGTTGATTCACCCAGTCTACCTGTTGACACAATTCCCATAGGAGGCTTCACCCTCGCGAGCCCTTTTCCTTTTGGGCCTTACTCCTGGAGGGATAGGCGAGAGGCGGCGAAGGCTTACGAATCCCTTTCTCCTTATCCTTGGTATCCCGATCCCTGGGTGGCGCTTGCCGGAAGAGCTTCGGCCATGGAGAGAGGAGTTTCTCAAAGCTCGGCAGGCCTCGTGAGAACACCTTGATTTAATGGGAGAATTTTTTGATAATGTTTTAATCATGAGGGAGATGATGCGGAACGGGAAGGAGGAATGATCCATGATCATCAGTATCAATCCCCAAAACCCTCAGCTCAGGTTAATCAAAAGGGTTATCGAGGTCTTGAAAGGGGGAAGCGTGATTGGGTATCCCACCGATACTATCTATGGGATAGGATGTGACCTATTCAATAAGGAGGCCATCGAGAGGATCTACCGGCTCAAGAAGCATAATAGAAACAAACCCCTGAGCTTTATCTGTTCGAATTTGAAGGATATCAGTCGGTATGCCCACGTTTCAAATTATGCCTATAAAACGATGAAACGACTGCTGCCCGGGGCATACACCTTCATACTGGAATCCACGAAGTTGGTTCCCAAGATGGTGATGACTAAGCAGAAAACCGTCGGGATTCGGGTTCCGGACAATCCCATTTGCCTCACCCTCGTGAGGGAATTGGGCCATCCCATCATCAGCACAAGTGTGTACCGGCCGGACGAAGAGCTTTACAGTGATCCCCGGGAGATCGAGGAGCGTTTTGGCAAAAGCCTCGATTTGGTCATCGATGGGGGAATTATCGCGGCAGAGCATTCGAGCATTATTGACCTAACCGATGAATTCCCTAAGGTAATCCGAAAGGGAAAGGGGGATGTCAGCCCTTTTATTTGATGACGGGGCTTCCCCCCATGCCGGCAGGTGAGGTCTCGCCTCCCCTCATAGGGGAGTGTCCCGTGAGTTTGGAATGTAAGGTTGACGGCTTCGTAAAAAGTCCATCTGCTGCGTTGCGCTGCATCCCCTGCCCTGTTAAATTGAAGGCAGCCATATCAAGAGATATGGGATATAGGAGCTGCTTGAAGACAGTAATATCAAACAAAGAAAATATTTAACAGGGTAAATCATTGCAGCGTACTTCTACGTACGCCTCATTCCTCAAGATTTGCGCGCCTTGCATCTGGATCTTTTTTCTTTGCCGTCTAATTCCGACTTTTTACAACGATATCAAGGTTAGGAGGATCATCTCTTTGGGAAGCCACGACCTCTTCCTCGGGGAGATCGTCGACATACACATCGATGATACGGTCTTAAAAGAGAAGGGACGGATTAATATCGCAAAGGCGCTTCCCGTCGCATATTGCGGGGGCACCCATGAATATTGGAGCATGGGAAAGAAGTTGGGATGGTATGGCTATACCAAGGGGAAGCTTTAGAAAGTAGAGGGGTTGAAAAGGAGCGAGGAGGCCAATGATCATCGACTGCCACACCCATATCTTTCCGGACGAGGTGAGGAGGGATAGGGGGAAATATGCCCAAAAGGACTTGGCCTTTGGAGAGATCTACAAGGATGAAAAGGCGAAAATGGTAGGGGTGGAGGAATTGGTCCGCTCAATGGATGAGGGAGGAGTTGACAAGGCGGTGGTGTGTGGATTTCCCTGGTCGGATAGCGTATTGTGTGCCACGGGAAATGACTACATTTTGGAGGCCATGGGTCGTTTTCCCGATAGAATTATCGGGCTTGCCTGTATTCAGCCCAACGATAGGGATGAGGCCATCGAGGAGGCCGAGCGATGCATCAACCTGGGGATGAAGGGAATCGGGGAATTGGCCCCCTACCCCCCCGCTGTTGCCCTCTACGAAATCGACTCGCTGAAGCCCATCTGTGAAATCCTGAAAAAAGCCGATCTCCCATTGATGCTCCACAGCAACGAAATGGTTGGGCACTCTTATCCTGGTAAGTGCAATACCACATTGAAATCTATATATGATTTCATCCGTGCCTTTCCCGGGGTTCGAATCATCTTGGCCCATTGGGGAGGGGGATTCTTCTTCTACGAACTGATGCCCGAGGTGGCCAAGGCCGCCGAGGGAATTTGGTACGATACAGCGGCCTCTCCGTTTCTCTATCGTCGGAAGATCTATTCCGTAGCGGTAACTATCGTGGGAGCAGACAAAATTCTCTTCGGGAGCGATTATCCTCTCATACGCCCAGAGTGTTATATCGAAGAGATGGAGGCTTCGGGGCTCGGAGAGGAGGAAAGGCGTAAAATATTGGGACAAAATACAAAAGATCTATTAAGACTTTGACTTCCTATTTTCGCACCAATTTGGAATCGCCTTCGGCTATGAGGGTCCCATCTTCTCTATGAATTGTGGCTTTGGCAAGGACTAGCCTGCGGTTGGCCTGGGTGATTTCGCCCCTGATCGTAAGTTTTTCCTTTACCTTGGCGGGGTTTTTAAACCGGACATTGAGCATCGCTGTGACGGCATTATAGCCCAATTCAAAGGCAAGTTTGGCCATGGCCTCATCCAATAAGGCCGAAAGGATTCCCCCATGAACAATTCCGTCATAGCCCTGGTAGGTTTCCGCAGGGATGAAGCTTGTCTGGATAGACTTTGTGCTCTTGTTGAGGTCGAATTTTAGTTGAAGTCCTCCCTTGTTCCTCTCGCCGCAAATCCAACAATAGCCGTAGTACCCGATTTTCATGACATCCACCCCTCGGCTCATCGGATGGAGCTTGACTTGGACCGGTGGGTATAATAGTATGCTTTTTGGGAGATGTCAAATGTAGGGATTCATTCTAAGATGGATCAGGTGTTTCAAGAGGGGGAGTATTACATCAAGGAGTATTCAATGAAGGATCCAAGCCGAAGATCGGAACGAGGTTTATTCGATCCTCAAGGAGAGGAAATCGAGAAGGCCTCAGCACCCCTGGCCGATCGGATGCGGCCCACCTTCCTTTTGGAGTTCGTCGGCCAGGAGCATCTCTTGAGCAAGGGGAACCCGCTCCGGAACGCAATCGAAAGGGATCAGCTTCAATCGATGATCTTCTGGGGACCTCCTGGTTCCGGAAAGACGACCCTTGCCAGGATTATTGCCTTCGCAACGCATTCTCATTTCATTTCCTTCAGTGCCGTTTTGGCAGGGGTGAAGGAGATAAGAGAGGTGGTCAAAGAGGCGGAGGGCCAGCGGCGTTTCCAACGTCGGAGAACAATCTTATTCGTCGATGAAATCCATCGGTTCAACAAGGCCCAGCAGGACGCATTCCTCCCCCATGTGGAAAGTGGCCTGTTAATCCTTATCGGGGCGACAACGGAAAATCCGTCCTTCGAGGTAATCTCTCCACTTTTATCCCGAACACGGGTTTTTACCTTACACCCCTTGGCAAGGGATCAACTCCTGGTAATCCTCAACCGCACTGTGAAGGATGAGAAGAGAGGGCTAGGGAAATTTACCGTTGAGCTGGAACCCCACATCCTCGATCACATTGCCGCCATGGCCGATGGGGATGCAAGGGTTGCCCTCAATGTCCTGGAAATGGCCGTGATGACCGCACTCCCGGACAAGAAGCAGGTGAGGAGGATTACCGAAAAAAGCCTCGAAGCGGTGATGCAGAAGAAGGCATTGCTGTACGATAAGAATGGGGAAGAGCACTATAATCTCATTTCCGCTCTCCATAAGAGCCTCAGGGGAAGCGATCCCGATGCTGCCCTCTACTGGCTCGGCAGAATGCTCGAGGCGGGTGAAGATCCCCTTTATATCGCCAGGCGCATGGTTCGATTCGCCTCTGAGGATATTGGTAATGCAGAACCTCAGGCCCTTCAAGTGGCCGTGACGGCTATGCAAGCCGTCAATTTTGTGGGAATGCCGGAGGCAAATCTGGCCCTTGGTCAGGCTGCTGTTTACTTGGCTACCGCCCCCAAGAGCAACGCCCTTTATACGGCATATCGCGATGTTCAGAAGGACATCCAACGGACCCTCTCGCTCGCCGTGCCCCTCCATTTGCGAAATGCCCCTACAAACCTGATGAAGGAGCTGGGCTACGGAAAGGGATATCAATATCCCCATGACTTTCCAGACTATCACGTGGAGGAGAATTATCTTCCTGAGGAGCTTAAGGGAAGGATTTACTACCGGCCCACGAATCAGGGTTATGAGGGAGAAATTAGGAAGAGGCTTGTTGAATGGCGTAAAGGAAAGGGATGATCGTATCCCTCACCTCTTCTTTTTCCCCTTGATGTGCTCACCGGTCATGGGAACGAATACCACCGGAATGATATCCTGGCTCTTGATCTGCCCCTTTGCCTTGGTGATCTTCTTGAGATCCTGATAAAAACCCCCAACAGGGATAACGAGCCTTCCCTCTTCCTTGAGCTGATCGAGCAAGGGCTGAGGGGTATGGGGAGGGGCAGCGGTTACGATGATGGCGTCGAAGGGCGCAAATTCCTCCCAGCCGATGTAGCCATCCCCAATTTTGACATCGATATTCTTGTAACCCAATTCCCTCAGAAGCCTTTCCGCGGACCGGCCCAGGGACTCAATGATTTCAATGGTGTAGACGTGATCCGCCAGTTCTGCCAAGATTGCAGCCTGGTATCCCGATCCCGTGCCTACTTCCAAAACCCTATCCCCCTTTTTTAGTTCAAGCAATTCCGTCATTAAGGCTACGATGTAAGGTTGGGAGATGGTCTGCCCTTCACCGATGGGAAGCGGCCGATCTGAATAGGCAAGGTGACGTATCTCTTCGGGAACAAATTTGTGTCTATCTACCTCGAGCATGGCATTCAATACACCCTCATCCCTGACCCCCCTTGCCCGGATTTGGGTTTTTACCATTTCCTCTTTCATGGACTGAAAATCCAGTTGGACGGGATTTCGCAAGTTATCGGAGTTGGTCCTCTCGCAAGAGAGGAAAATCCAAAAAAAAATCAGTGCGACTAAATAACGATTCCTCAACATCCCGAAACTCCTTGGAGCTAAACCTAGCACTTCTTACGGCGATTGTCAACCGAACTTCGGCTGAAGTTTACCGTTCTCTCATGAAAAAAATCATTTACGAGACAATAGAGAGACTGGAAAAGTATCTCTCGCAAAGGTCAGCAGACTCCAGAACTCCGTTGAACCCCAATGGGTTGTCCAAGCCCTACCCCAAAGCTACTTCCTTGACAAGGGGTGTTGATTCTGATACGTTTTTCTAAAATCATCCCAAAGGCCGATGGATCATTTCCCTTTGAGGAATTGTCGATGTTCAAAAAAGCGATAAAATTTGCCACGGCCTTCTCATTTTTTGCCCTCCTTTGCATCTCTCTCGTTCCAAAGCTGAAGGGCACCGAAGAACAGCTTCGGATAAGTCTCCCGGAGGTCGTCATTACGAGCTCCGATGAATCGAAGCTTACCGATTACCGCAAGATCCCCCTTCCCCTTGTAGTGGCCCAAGGGGTTAAGGCGGAACCGAGGATAGTATATAGGACCAGAGACGAGGAGATGGTGGCTCAGTTACAGAAGGTGAGGCCGGCGACCAGGTCGCCGGGTTGCGCCTATTCCAGCTCTCTCAGTACTTCCGTGGTAAAGGTCTTTGAGGGAGAATTTGCCCTTTATAAACAGGGGAAATATCGCTACCTGAAGGGGAATTATGGGGATGCCGTTGAGTCATTTGAAAAGTTCATTATCAACTACTCGGAGAGCCTCCTTTTGGGATCGGCATACTACTGGTTGGGGGAATCCAACCTTCACCTCAATCAATTGGATAAGGCGCTGAAGTATTTCCTCGAGGTGATCGATCGATATCCCAAGGACAAACTCATCGATTACTCCTATTATTCAGTTGGATGGATCTATTTCAAACAAGGTCAGTATGAAACCGCCTATCAATTTCTCAACGAGTCATATAGACTCCATCCCGAGAGCCCCATTGCGGAATCAGCACTCTTCTGGGCCGGGGAGTCATTAATCCGCATGAATGATTACAACGGGGGATTGAAAAAGTTTCAATATTTAGTGGAGAGATTTCCCCAGGGCAACCTGAGGATTGAGACTCAATACCTCATAGGTGCAAACCTTTTTCATCTCAGGAGATTCGAGGAGGCGGAACGGGTTTTTAGGGCCTTTAATGCGGACTTTGCATTGCATCCCCTATTGGAGAATTCCCTCTTCGGGTTGGGCTGGAGTTTGGTCTCCTTGGCCAGATATAGAGATGCGGCTTCGGTATTCGAGGAGTTACTGTTAAGATTCCGCGAGACCAAATTGGCCGAAATCACTTATTACGGTTTGATTAAATCCTACGTGGGTCAAGGGGAGATGGAAAGGGCCATGCAATACCACCAAGAGCTTGCCGAGCGCTACGTCCAATCGACTTGGGGGAGTACTGCGCTGAACGAAGTCGCTTACTATTATTTCCAGGAGGGGGAATTCCAAAAGGCCATCGAATCTTATCGGGACCTCGTCAAGTTATATCCGATGACTGAGCTGAAGGACAAAGTATACTTCAATATCGGGGAGTCATTTTATAATCTGAAGGACTACCAAAATGCCCTCAACTTTTATCAGGTCCTCATTGATGGATATCCCGATAGTCCCTTAGCCAGTCAGGCCCTGTTCAAAATCGGTCTTTCTCTTTTCCAAGAAAAATCATATAATGAGGCCATTTCTTCTTGGAAGCGGATCCTTTCGGGACATTCCAATTTCTCCCAGAGGGATGAGGTCATCTATTGGATTGGGGAGGCAAATTTATTATTGAGGAATTACGCCGAGGCGACAAGCTATTTCAGGGAACTGGTGGATAACACTTTCTACTATGGGAGGGCCCTCAATAGCTTGGGATGGTATTATTTCCAGCAGGGAGAGTGGAGAAAGGCGGCTTCATACTTAAATGAGCTGGTTGAAACCTACCCAGAGCATGACCTCGCTCCCGAAGCTACCGTCCTCTTGGCAAAAGTCTACTTTAACTTAAGACAGTATAAGAGGGCGCTGGATTACCTAGCCCGATTAACTCAGGGGGATTACAGGGGGGAAAAGAAAGACAAGGCCTATTTTTTGACTGGTTGGATCCACTACAAGCAGGGACTTTTCGCGGAAGCTACGGAACAATTCGAAGAAATACTCAAGGAGTTCCCCCAAAGTCCTTATACGGATGATGCCTATTATTGGGTGGGGATGTCCCATTTCAGGAGTAAGGCTTTCAAAAAGGCCATGGACGCCTTTTCCCGACTGGTAAATCTCGTCCCATCGAGCCCATTAGTCCCTCAAGCCCTGCTAAGGATTGGGGATAGTAATTACAATCTCGGGGAGTACCTCAGGGCTATACTTGCGTACTTGAAGGTAATCAAGGGGTATCCCGAATCAAAGGAGGCGCCCGAAGCCGATTATGGGATTATCCTCTCTTTTTACCAGGAGGGGAAGTATGATCGCTTCAGCGAGAAGATAGGGGAGTTTTTTCGGAAGTATCCAAACCATCCCCTGGGGGCCAATTTAGAACTCCAATTGGCCGAGTTTTATGAGAAAAATGGCCAGTGGGACCGGGCCATCATCGCCTATAGGGAAATACTCCGAGACTATCCGAAAAGCGATTTAGCCGATGATGCTCAGTTCAGAATCGGCGAGATATACATGAATATGAGTCGGTTCCCGGAGGCCGTCGCCGCATATGAAAAGATCACCCGGCATTTTCCAGATAGTAACCATGTGGTGAAGGCTTGGTATAAGATCGGCCAAGGTTACTATGCCCTGAATGATTTTAGAAGGGCCCTGAGGAGCTACGAACGGGTCATTTATCGATTTCCTAAATCGGGATGGGATAAGCGATCCTACCTCAAGGCAAGTAAATGCTATCAGATATTGAAGAGGCCCGATTGGGCCGAAAAGACCCTCAAGAGGCTCCTAGCGTTATATTCGAATGATCCCATCGTTTACGAGGCATCGCTCAATTTGGGGATACTTTATCTTGGTGGCCAGGACTACCGAGAGGCTATTGTTTCCTTGAAAAAGGCCAGCAGTTCTCCGGATAAGGCCACGGCTGCCCTTGCCCAACTGAAAATTGGCGATTCCTATCTGGCGTTGGGGGATAAGGAGTCCGCCACGCTGGAGCTGATGAAGGTACTCTATCTCTATGATGATCGAGGGGAGTATGTGGAGGAAGCCCTTTTGAAGGTAGGCCAGATTTATGTGGATGAACAGAGGTGGTCCGAAGCTCGGCAAATCTACCACAAACTACTTCATACCGCCCGATCAGGGGAGGCGAAGAAGATTGGTCGCAAGATGCTGAAGCGGGTGGAAAAAGAGATGTCCAAAAGATAGGAGGGGTCATGTACGATTTTGTTGTGAAGGGCGGAGTTTTGATGATTCCCATTGCCTTATGCTCCATCATAGCGCTGGCTATTTTCTTGGAGAGGCTTTGGACTTTAAGGAGATCAAGGGTTATCCCTCGGGATTTCTTGATCGAGATCGAGGACCTCATTCGTCGAGAGAAGATCCCGGAAGCCGTTACCCGATGTCGAAAGGACAACTCCTCAATGGCCAATATCATTGTGGCCGGGATTCGCAATTTTGGCAAACGAAGGGAGATCGTCAAAGAGAGCATTGAGGAGATCGGAAGGAGGGAGGCGGCAACCCTCGAAAGGTATATCAATGTGGTTGGGACCATCGCAGCCATTTCTCCCCTTTTGGGCTTATTGGGGACGGTCGTTGGGATGATCAAGGCTTTTAACGTCATATCAATTCAAGGAGTTGGAAACCCCAGCAGCCTTGCGGGCGGGATTTCAGAGGCCCTGATCACAACGGCAGCGGGACTGGTGGTCGCCATTCCGACTTTCGTACTCTACCGGTATCTGGCCAATAAGGCGGATGCCTTAATCGTGGAGATGGAGGAACATTCAATACGGATGGTCGACCTGCTCAAGGGGAGGTAGCGATAGTGATCCACAATCGGCCCGATTGGGAAAAGGGGAGGGTTTATGCGCTTTAAACCGGTGAAAAGGGAAGAATCGAGGTTTGACCTGACACCTCTGGTGGATGTCGTCTTTTTATTGCTCATATTTTTCATGCTCTCCACCACTTTCATCGTGGCCCCAGGGATCAAGGTGAAACTTCCCAAATCCTCATCGACGGATATCTCTAGGGAAAAGAAAGAAGTCAGGGTGGTGATGGCCAAGGACAATAAGATCTTTGTGCAACAGAAGCTCGTAAGTATTGAGGAGTTGGGAAAGTATCTCAAGAAGGCCGCCAGGGAGAGTCGAGAAGGGATGGTTATCATTCAGGCGGATGAAAGGGTTCCCCACGGGAAAGTGGTGGAAGTCATGGATGTGGCAAAGACAGCTGGTTTCAATAAGCTGGCCATCGCTACGAGGCCAAAAGAGAGGAAGAAATAGACCGCAGGAATTGTTTTCATGAAATCGTTTCTTTTCGTACTGCTTTCCATCCTCATTCACTTTAGCTTGTTGTTGTTCGTGCCCAATTATTTCGCGGTGACCAAGTTGAGGATTTTCCCCATCGAATTAGTGGAACCGAAGCAGCTCTATTTAGAGCCTTTCCTCAAAAGGGTAGAAGAAGGGCAAAGACAGAGGGAGAAGTCCATAAAGCAATTCCGCGTCGATGATCGAAAGAGATACGAGGATTTCCTCATGAGCAAGTTGAAAGAGCTGAGCTTGGGGGAGAGCATTGATGTTCCGAGCCCCTCCTTTCTCGTTCCCCAGCGGAGGGAGCAGATCACCCCTGAGGAAAGGGTCAGACTATTACGGAGTTCTCCCTTTTTCAAGGATTTGAGCAGATTATTCCGGGAATCCTTAATGCCTATGGGTGATTATCGGGGGAAGATGGTATCCGTGGGTGTGGGGGATATTAAAATTCCCAGAGGACGGATCATCGAGGATAAAGGCACCGATCATATCATTGCCCGGACAATGGTAACAACCCGATCCGAAAAGCCATCTGTCCAAGGTATGAAGAAGGATTCCACTGGAATCAAGGGGCCAGCCGGCAAAAGGAAAATCCTTTATAAACCGGAAATCCCCGAGGTGAAGATCGACAAGGAAGGGGAGGTTGAGCTAAAGTTTTGGGTTTTTCCCGATGGATCGGTGGGGCGGGTGTCTTCCCAACTCAGAGGAGATGTGGAATTGGAGCGAATCGCCATGAACTATATTAAGCAGTGGCGATTCAATCCATTGGGACAAGGCGGACCAATGGTTGAGCAATGGGGAACCATTACCGTGAAATTCAGGTTAAGGTAGAGGCAAAAGGCAATGGGCCCTTTAAAAGGGTATAACAAGAGAGTTCTCGTCACGGTACTTATGCTTGTATCGGTGATGATCTTCTTCACCTTTTTCGGGAAGAAGGGGCTCTTGCAGGTCTACCGTCTGAGAAGGGAATTGAAGGAGATCGAAAGGGTTAATATGGAGTTGCGGCAAGAGAATGAAAGAATGAGAGTGGAGATCGGCAATTTGAGGACCAATAAGAAATACATCGAGGAACTGGCCCGAAGGGAACTCGGTTTGGTAAAAAAGGGGGAGATAGTCTACCAGTTCGATCAATGATCACAAGGCTTGGGCATATCTTAGTCCCCCGAGCTGCTGTAGGGCGTCCGTAATGATAGACGGAATTTCTACAGGGTTTAAGAGAGAGATAGCGCCCCATGGTGAAGGTATGGCTGTGGATAAGGAGGTCAATCATAAGGATTATGTGGAGGTTGATCTTCGGGTACGCTACGCCGAAACGGATCAGATGGGGGTGGCCTATTACGGCAGTTATGTCGTCTGGTTCGAGGTAGGGCGGTCTGAGTACTGTCGGGCAAAAGGATTCAGCTACGGGGAGCTTGAGGGAATGGGATTCAGGCTGGTAGTGGTGGACCTTCGCTGTAGATATAAGGGATCGGTCAAATACGATGAGCTGATCGTTGTTCGGACTCATCTGAAGGATTTGAAAACGCGGATGGTGACCTTTGGCTACAGGATTTTGAGAAAGGATACCCAAGAGGTAATTGTTTATGGGGAGACTCGGCACCTCTGTCTCAATAAGAGGGGAAATCCCAGTAGCATGCCGGAAAAATTCCTGAATCGGCTGAAGAGTTAATCCTTCCCTCTTAGAGGACTGTTCATTGCCTCCAGATTTTATGGGGGCAATGGTCTTTTCGTCAATCTCACCAATTTGATTCCCATATAATCTAGTCCTTTGAGAATCCGGTACGAAGGGGGATCGTGAAGAGGGAGGTCGACTACGAATTCTCAAGTGCAAGGGGTTATCTAAAGGGGGATAATGATTATTTAACGGATCTCTACCCGGTCTGTGGATAGGGGTCGTGAGTTTTTATATGTGACGACGTAAATATTTGAGTATAGGAAAGAATATGGGCAAATTCTAAATCCTAATTTCCTAAACTCTAAATAAATTCAAATGACCGAAGTTAAAAACTCAAAACAGTATGATTTAGAAAAGCGAACACTAACATTTGCCAAGGAAGTAATAGAGTTTGTAGGAACTCTTCCGAAAACAATGGCAAATATTGAAATAATGAAGCAAATTATCAGGTCTTCTGGTTCAGTGGGGGCAAATTAGACTTGCCCCGTTAAATAACTTGAGGTTTAAATGTACTATACCTATGTATTACAGAGCATGAAAGATATGAATTTTTATGTAGGTTTAAGCAAGGACCTCAAGCTTAGATTTGAGAACCATGGCAAAGGGCTAGCAGAGTCAACAAAAGATAGAAGACCTTTAAGGATAATTTACTATGAGGCCTGTCTTTCTCGAGATGATGCGAGACAAAGGGAAAGGTATTTGAAAACTTATCATGGACGGATGTTCTTGAGAAGAAGGCTCAAATCTTATTTAACGGGGTAAAAAGCCAATGAAGCCTTAAGCAAAAAAGATTTTGCAATGAGGGTCAAGATTTGTCGCAAGGAAGCCAAGGAGAGCAGGTATTGGCTGAGGCTTATCGAGGTAAGGCAAAGGATGCAGAAAAGAGAAAGCAATCATTGATTAATGAAGCTACAGAGCTTATGAAAATCTCCGGTTCTATAGTAGAAAAGGTAAAATAAGGTTTTGGTCATTTGGATTTAGATATTGTTTAGTATTTAGTGCTTCGGCCCGCGACGAGCCCCTCGGCCTGAGCTCGGGTCGAAGGCTCGGTCGAGTCGATTTAAGATTTAATCCTTGTTTGAATTATGCGCAACCATTTAAGATGCTACATATAGATCGGGCGGGGATTAATGGGAGGAGAAAGGGGGAATCCAGACACCTCCTCTGACACCCATGAATCGAATATGATGCCTATGAACGGAAGGGCGATGAAAGGTATCGAGAGGATACTGATCATCCGGTTGAGCGCTATCGGAGATGTAGTACGAACCCTCCCAGCAGTCAATGCCTT
>JAUWDQ010000097.1 GCA_030608745.1 Pseudomonadota bacterium
CCGCATTCAGTAATGATTTGAAATCCGGGTCGGGGGGGCGGGGGGCGGAAGGAAAATGCTTGACAAAAAAGGGAATTATGTTACCATCAGCGCTCATGAAAATGTCTGAAAGGAGGAAAGTCTTATGAGTTGGCCAATTGAGTACTTCCACTACATACCCGCCCCTTCAAGCTTCATTGAAATGATGCCGGGTGCGATGAAAGCAATGACCCAATGTGCAGCGGTCAAGCCAGGCGAGAACGTGGTGATCGCATGCGACACACACAAGATCCGTATGGCTGAGGCTCTGGCGGCAGCCGCATACGCTGTGGGAGGCATGCCCACCATCGTGGCATTCCCCCCCACAGGGGCCCATGGGGCTCAGGTTCCTAAGCCTGTCGTTGGTGCCTGTGCTCGAAGCGATGTATTCTTTCTCCCCACCAGTTGGTCAATGACTCATACCGATGCACGCATTGAGGCCATCAAAAACGGTGCCCGGGGCACCACCATGTGCGAGGTCACAGAAGACTGCCTCTGCGTCGGGGGGATTCAGGCCGACTACGAGGAGAACGACCGGTTGGGTCGAAAGATAGGCACACTGCTAGCCAAAGCGAAAAAAATCAGAATGACTTCGCCAGCAGGAACCGACCTTCGGGGTGAAATCACCAACCGCCCCGTCCAATATGAAACAGGTCTATTCCGCGAACCAGGCCAATTTGCTGCCTTACCAGACAGCGAGCTAAACATCTCTCCGGTAGAGGGAACCACGGAGGGGGTCATCGTAGGCGATGTGCGAGTGATGGGATTCGGGGTAACTCGAGACGAACCAATAACGATTCAAGTGAAGAAGGGTGAGGTTGCCGAAGTGACGGGTGGCAAGGCCGCGGAATATTTGAACACCACGTTGCGTTCTTTCAAAGACCGTTCCGCCTATAATTTGGCTGAATTTGCCGTTGGGCTCAATCCATTTTCCCGCGTCTATGCTACCAATCTGGAAGATTTGGGAAAGCTCGGTTTTGCTCATCACGGTATCGGAAGTAATTACGCCATCGGTGGAAAGGTCCTTGCACCCTGTCACATCGATGTCATCTATTCCAACGCAACCTTGGAAATCGATGGGAAGGTCGTTCTGGATCAGGGCAAGGCTCTCGTCTAGGGCGGTAAGGAGTAACTTCACGCAAAGATGGTTTTCCTCCGGTGGAGAGCTCTGGCCAGGGGCCGGTGATGTGAATAAGCCCGGCCCACGGGTGATGTGCGGGTTGAATACATCAGCGAATACACCCGACCGACTAACACGAGGAGTCATTATGAAACATGTTAAGGAACATGAGGTAAAGGGAGATCGATTTGATCCGCCTCATGCTCGAACCATCAAGCACCTGGCAACCCCATGGCCAAGTGGTACCCGCAATATCTGGATGGGGGTTACAAAAGTGGACCCGGGCAACTCCTCCAACCTCCATTCCCACGAAGACATGGAAGAGATCTTTTATGTCGTTTCCGGGCACGGCAGGATTCGAGTCGGTGAAGAGGGAGAGGCCGTTGAACCTGGCAGCTGCATCTACCTCCCCATCGGTTCACCGCATGAGCTCATTAATACGGGTGATGAGACCCTGAAGGTCGTCGCTGCCGCGTCCCCACCGTTTAGTTTAGACAGCTTTGGCGCCGTGCACAAGGGCCAGGAATGAGTTGCCCTTGCGGGAATATCAAGGGGTTGGGGACCTTCCGACCAGCTCAATGGATCCACTCCGCGGATAAAGGTAGAGGGGGTATGAAACATGATTGAAAAAGTAGATCTCATTCTAGCTCCAACCGATTTTTCTCCTTATTCCTGTGAGGTATTTGCCTGGGCCGGTTTTTTTGCCAAGAAATTCAACGCGAAGATATTGCTGCTCCATGTTATGTCTGAGGCAACTGCCGAGAAGGTGACATCTATCCCGGGAAATCCGTGGGAAAGGGTCATGGAGCAAGAGGATAAAGACATGATGGACCAGTTCCATCTATGTCTCGCCTCTGACTTTGATACAACAATAGATATCGAGACCCTCGTGGCAGTGGGAACACCTCATAGCAAAATCATAGAGGTAGCCGAAGAAAGAAATGCCAGCATGATCGTCATGGGCACCCATGGACGGACAGGTATACCCCACGCTGTGATGGGTAGTGTGGCTGAAAAAGTCGTTCAACTCGCCCCCTGCCCAGTCTTTTCGGTCAAGCCAACAAAAGCCGGGACAGGTTGATATCCCATCCTTGTCCCTGAGTTTACTGGATATTTTCATTTTCCGACAAACTATAGAAAAGGGGGAGAACATCATGAAGATTACGTGGTTAGGACATGCGGCATTTTTACTTGAAACCCAAGGCCTAAAGATCGTTACCGATCCATATGACCACAACGACAATCGTATCGGATATGGTCCGATTACCATACCGGTCGATATTGTCACAATTAGCCACGATCACGCTGACCACAATTATACGAAAGATTTGAGGGGAAATCCCCAAACGGTCAAAGGGAGTGGTAGTCATGAGGTCAAGGGAATAACCTTTACCGGTATTGACACACACCACGATCCCACGAAGGGAAGCCAGAGGGGGGACAACACCATCTTCTTGATCGGGGCAGAGGGTTTGAACCTATGCCATGCCGGGGATTTGGGCCATACCCTTTCAAGGGACAAAATCGAGGCCATTGGCCCGGTTGATATCCTCTTGATCCCGGTGGGAGGGTTTTACACCCTGGATGCCGCTGAGGCGACGAAAGTAATGGAGGATTTGAGTCCCAAGCTTGTCATCCCCATGCACTTCAAAACAGAGGTCCTCGATTTCCCGATTACAGGCGTTGATGAATTTTTGAAGGGAAAATCCAACGTCAGGCGCCAGGGCTCTTCGCAGCTTGAGGTGACCAAGGAAACCCTCCCGGAAAAAAGGGAAATCGTGGTCCTTGAACATTTACTGTAAGCTTCGACTCCCCCTTCATTTAAGGAATTGTGTGGTTTAACCAATCATGTGGGCTAAGGGAAAATATCTCCGTTTCCCGGTTTGAAACACGGATCCTTTTTCAGGTACCGTCCAAAATTTCAGTTGAATTCTTGTGACTCAATGATGGGCGTGAGAATTACTGAAAAAAATATTGGTGGGGCCAGGGGTTTCTCGATTCTATGGGTCAGGTGAGGCTCTCCCGGATTCGTGCCAGATCTTTGTCATTTGTTCATCGCATGGCTTGCCTTACCATGGTGATAGGATGGACTGAATCGACCTTCGCGTCATTCTTGATCTTCATTTGGCAGGAAGCACAATCGCTCAAAATCAAATCAAGTTTCTTACCCCTTATTTCATCACTCAAGGGATTTCCAATTCTTTGGGATAATTCATACCTCTCCTTCTTAAAACCCATAGTCCCTGCCATGCCACAACATTTGTCAAAGGTTGCTGCAAGCTCCAATCCCGGAATTAATTGCAAGAGATCAACAAAGGGCGCCCCAATCTTTTGAGCCTTTAAATGGCAGGGGCTCTGGTAACCGACCCGCCTTTTGATCTTCTTATAATCGGTATTCAACTCACCTGCTTTATGCATTTGCCAGAGGTAATCCCCCAAATTGTAAATTCGGCTTTGGACCTCCTCTTCCTTCAACTGATCAAAAAGGAAAGGGTATTCATATTTCATCACAGCCCCGCAGGTGGTGCAGCTCGCAACGATATCGTATCCCTGGTGGATCAATTTTCTCAGTTCCCTCGATACGGCAATGGCCCTGTTCCTGGCTGACTCGAGATCCCCGAGGCCGATGAATGGGGCCCCGCAACATCCAGGGTCAAACGCCGTAGCTTCAACACCGTTCGCCTCCAGGACAAAGAGACTATTCTTTGCTGTATCCGGATCGTTAAACCGATCAAAGCAACCGACGAAGTAAGCGACTTTCCGTTTCGTCGTCCTCTCTATTCCTTCGCGGGGTAAGACCTTGCCCGGATGGTATTCCGGAAAAGGCGCCCTCTCGTCGATCCTCAACAGAACATCTATTATTTTCCTAACGGATTTTTTCTTTACCAAGGAATTGAAAAAGGAAGACACGGAAGAGACCAAATGTCCGACTAAATGGGGCCGTGACATCAACCAGTCCCGTACGGATACCCCCTTGTGCTTAAACACTTCCCCCTTAATTTTACTGCTGATTTCCGAAAAATTAACATCCCAGGGACAGTTCACGTCGCACTGTCTGCACTGGATGCATTGGTCCAAGAACGATTCCAAATGCTTCAGTTGTTTTTTCCCGTCACGAACATCGTAGTACAGTTCAGCCAACTTAACTCCAAAGAACGGGCCGCCGTAGTCAATCTCCTCCTTGTACGCGGGGCAGTTGGAAAGGCACGAAAGGCACTCGTTGCACCGCATGAGCTGAGAAAATTCCGGAGGCTGTAAGGCCACCTCCGGCTCGTGATCCGCTGAATAAACGAGACCATACTTCCTCAATGGCTCAAGCAAACCAGATCGATCGACAGCCAGATCTCTGATGACAGGGAGGTTATCGAGAGGTTCCAAGGTCATCCTATCTTCCAAAGTGGTCTCACAGGCCAAACCGGGCTGCCCATTGATCTTAATGGCACATTTCCCGCAAAGCTTATATCTGCACCCATAACTGAAAAGGAGTGTCGAATCAATCTCCTCATACACATAGATGAGGGCTGCTATGACTGACCCCTGATCAACGTGGGACACTGTATACTCCTTCAAGGTGGGGCCATCATCCACTTCTGGGTTAAACCGTGAAATTCTTATCGTGTATTCATCCATCTGCCGTGTCCCTTTCATCTTCCCCCATGTTCCATGGGTCATATCTCGGAGATGTCTTTCTCAAAGAAAGATGTCTCCATTTTGCTCTTCTTCTTCTGGATGATAATGTTCTTGAGCCAGTGCGCATCATCTTTATCGGGATAATCCAGCCGCAAGTGGGCGCCCCTTGACTCCTTCCGCTCCAGGGCGCAGGTAGCAATCATTCGTGCACAGGTGAGCATATTTTTTAATTCGACAGCGTCAAGGAATTCCGTGTTGTAGCGCCGAATGGATGAGACGGAAAGAGCATTTTCCACCTCTTCTTCCATGCGATCAATTTGGGATAAGGCACTGCTCAACCTCTCGCCATCGCGCACGATCCCCACGTTTTCCCTCATGAGCTTCTGAAACTCTCTCTTGAGTTTGATTGGCCTTTGTGGTCCCTTTTGTCCGAAGAGTTTCTCAATCTTCTCGATTTCCCTTGAAATCAAAGAGTTGCTTATTTTTCCCTTTTCTCGTTCTTTGATCCATGTGCTCATTTCTTTGCCAGCTACTATTCCGGTGACGAAAATATCCGCAATGGAGGTAGAGCCGAGTCGATTTGCCCCCATCGCCCCTCCTGCCGCCTCTCCGACAGCGTAGAGATTCTTCATGCTGGAATGCCCATGAGGGTCAATCTTCACGCCTCCCATCATATAGTGGGACGAGGGTGAAACATCCCAGGGCTCTTTCCAGTTGAAGGCCTTCTCCCCATAGGCGATGCGAACCTTTTCAAAAAAGTTAACCTCATCCTTCACCCTCTTAAACTCAAGCATCTCCGGAACGTCCAAATTTCCCGAGAGATCCAGTTTCAATCCTCCCCACTCCGTTGCCCTTCCGGCGGAGATCTCCTTAGCCATGAGGGCAGTTACCTGAGCTCTGGTCATCTTGTTGATATCATGATCCGCTATGACTTCTCCCAATCCGTTGATCAGTTTTCCCTTCGGCCCCGCCAATATGGGTTCATCAAGAAGGGTCCCCACCAAATGCGGGGGGTGATTCATGGCAAAGGGGAAGAACTGGACCATCTCCATGTCCACCAACTGGACACCTGCCTCAAAGGCAATCGCATAACCTTCCCCGGTCGCTGTACGATTATTCGTAGTCTGGGGGTAATACAACCACCCACATCCTCCCGTTGCCAAAACCGTGGCCTTGGCCTTCAAAACCACACACTCACTCGTCTTCAAATCAACCCCTAACGCACCCCGTATTTCATCTCCTTCCCGAAAGAGGGTGGTAACCAGGGTATCCTCAAATACCGAAATGGATTTCGTGTTGGCAACGGCGTTGCGAAGAGCATGCGCAATTGATACCGCTAAGCCACCGAATGATCTAGGGAAACTATGTCCCCCGAGTCTGGATGCGGCCTTGCCGGAGAATCTCCCCTCTTCATCCCTCCGAAAGTAGTGCCCCAAACCCTGGACAAAACGAATAGCGGACGAGGCATTTCTGGCAATGATATCTACCAAGTGTCCGTTGCTCAGGTATTCCCCCCCTCTCATCATATCCTGCTTCAAGACCTCGGCTGAATCGCCATCCACGACGCCGGAGGAGGACATTTCCCCGCCAGACATACGGGTATTTCCCATTCCGATCCCCTCTTTTGATACCAAGGCGACAGAAGTTCCATTTCTTGCGGCAGTTATCGCAGCAGCACAACCCGCACCTCCTGCTCCGAGTACGATTACATCAAAATCGAATTCTTTTGTCATCCCAATCCCTCATTCATTACTGCCCGGGGTTGATAAAATGGAAAAAGGCTTTCCTGCCAGCCTGGCCATGCGAACCCGGCCTCGCACACCACGGCTCTCATGAAAATCATACCTCGAGTGAATTTTCCTACAGCTTCAACCTCCGAAGATATTCGGGAGATTCAAATACCTCGGGGTTGACAATATTCGGTGGCCTTTTCCCCCTCAGCATGGCAACTGCATTTCTCACTGCCACCACGGCCATCTGCCCACGGGTATCCTCTGTGGCACTCCCAATATGGGGTAGTAAAACAACCTTTTCCAGTTTTGCGAGACCTGGGCTCAGATGGGGTTCCCTCTCGTAGACATCGAGTCCTGCTCCAGCGATTTTCCCCTTTCGAAGAGCTGAGACCAAGGCCTTCTCATCCACCACCGGTCCGCGGGAAGTATTGATGAGGATCGCGGTGGGTTTCATCAGATCGAGTTCCTTCTCCCCAATGATTTGATGGGTCTCCGCGGTCAAAGGACAATGAAGTGTGACAAAATCACTCTCCCTCAAGAGGTCAGGGAGTTCCCTGTGTTCCACCCCCCTCGTTTTCTCAATGGTCGCCTTCATGGGGGGATCGAAGGCTCGTACCTCCATCTTGAACCCTCGGCTTCTCCTCATCACTGCCTGACCGATTTTGCCAAAACCGATGATACCCAAGACCTTTGGCCTGTTGGAACCCCCAGGTCCAATATCCGCTCCCATGAAGGATTTGCCGCCAGGCCCTTTCCATTCACCTGAAGCTGTATAATTATGCGCCTGCGGGATTTTTCTCGCCGTTGCCATGAGCAAAGCCCAGGCCAGGTCCGCTGTGGTCTCGGTCAGGACTCCAGGGGTGTTGGAGACTGGAATGCCGAGTTCCGTTGCAGATCGCATATCGATATTGTTGTATCCCACCCCATAGTTCGCAATCCCCCGGAGATTTAGATTCGCCGTCACGACCTCTTTTGGAATGGATAAGGTTGCTTCCGGAAGGAGGACATCGGCGTTCCGTACACCTTCCACCAGCTCTTTAACAGTTGGCAGTTCACCCGTAGGCCCATGAAGGAAAGCGATTTCCGCATTCGACTTCCTCAACATCTCCTTCCCAATTTCAGGCATTCCCCATGGGACGAAAATCCTTCGAGACATAACGACCCATTTCTGATCAATACGCAACTAAAGCTTTTCCGTCTTCCACCTCAATCTTCCTTGAGGTCGGAAGACTAATGATAATACCCAGCAACATTCTCTCTCTTGATTTCCTCGATAAAGAGATTCCCATCCGCTCAGAGTGCGGTGTATCGTGCCCCTACTTGAAGATGGAGTACTCGATTTCCTTCTTCGTAATGAACTCCAGCAGCGAAGGTGTCCCTTCCTCCGTTTTCCGGATAGCTCTTTTGATAGCGGGGATGATCTCTGCCGACTGGGTAATGCGTTCGCCGTAACCGCCAAAGGCCTTGGCCATGTCCGCATAGTTGCCGGAGATGTCCGTGCTTCGATATTTCTCGGTTGCCGCCGGCATGATCGGGATCTCGCACGCCATGGAGTAATTATTCAGCAGGATGGTGAGGATGGGAATGCGCTCGCGCACAGCGGTTTCGAAGTCCATTCCCGTCATACCGATGGCCGCATCTCCCATCATGTTAACGCACAGCTTTTGGGGCTCGGCCAACTTTGCACCCATTGCCAGACCGAGGCCGTAGCCGAGTTGTGTCGTTTTACCCCAACCGATGTAGGTGAGCGGCGCAATCGGTTCCCAGAACGGTGAAAGCTGGTCACGCGGACTCCCTGCGTCGTGGGTAATGATAGTGTTAGCTCGGTCAACCGTGTGCATCAGGTCCCAGAGAACACGGTATGGGGAAAGGGGTACTTCGTCCGATGTGAGCTTCGGCATCCACTGCGCCATCCACTCCGCCTTGACCTTCTTGATCTCATCAGCCACCTTCCCGGCATGGTCACGTTTGGCTGTTCCCAAAATCTCCTTGATCTCCGATATCAGGGCCTCCAGCGTGAGCCTGGCATCCCCAATAAGTGCCTGTTCCGCCTGGATGTCCTTGTTCAAATCAGTAGAGTCTAACGTGGCGTGAATAATTACCTTGCCAGGGGGGATGGGGACGGTGCAGAGACCCCTGGTAAAGCTGCAGCCGATACCGAGGATGACATCTGAGTTCTGGAGGAAGTGGTGCACCGCCTTCGTTGTCGAACGGCCACCGGACCCGAGCGAGAGGTGGTGATTTTCCGGAAAAGCGCTCTTTCCCCCCAAACTGGTCGTAACCGGAGCCGCCAAAAGCTCGGCCAGTTCCCGCAACTGCTGCCAGGCTTGTGCGTAATGAATACCCTGTCCGGCATAGATGACGAGTCTTTTAGCGTCCACGAGTACCCGGGCCACCTCGGTAACTGCTTGTGGATCCGGCGCCGTGCGCGTCGGGAAAGTGGGGCTATAGTTCAGCGGATCGGGCACCTCCTCGGCGAAGACATCTCTCGGTATCTCAACGAGGGCCGGGCGCGGACGTCCGTTCTTAACCTGCGTGAACGCACGGCGCATCGCATCCGGGATAACGGGGGCGAGGATCACCTGCTCTACCCACTTGGTGACGTGCCGATAGTTGATAGACGCATTGAAGTTTGGCGGAATATTGGTGAGGTGGCGAGCATAACCCCCCGCCAAAACCAGGATGGGAACTGATTCTCCATAGGCCTGGGCGACGCCGCTAAAGCCGTTCTCAGATCCTGGACCCCACTGCATGACAAACACGCCGATACGCTGGCCGGAAGAAATACGACTGAAGCCATCGGCCATATGCAATCCCGGACGCTCCTGCCTGGCGATGATGGTCCGGATGCCAGCCTGCGCGGCAGCCTC
>JAUWDQ010000173.1 GCA_030608745.1 Pseudomonadota bacterium
AAGGCTGAGGTTGAGGCTAAGGGAGAGGTAGAGGAAGAGGCTAAGGCTGAGGTTGAGGTTAAGGAAGAGGTAAAGGAAGAGGCTAAGGCTGAGGTTGAGGTTAAGGAAGAGGTAGAGAAAGAGGCTAAGGCTGAGGTTGAGGCTAAGGAAGAGGTAAAGAAAGAGGCTAAGGAAGAGGCTAAGGAAGAGGTTAAAAAAGAACCTAAGTAAGGAAGAGGCATAGGAAAGCCTATGGAAAGAGCCGGCGAGAATTCCATGATAGGAGGATGATACGATGGCAGGGGTGACCAAGAAGGACGTTGTCAAATTCATCGAAAATATGACCGTTTTGGAGCTCTCGGAATTCGTCAAGGAATTAGAGGAGAAGTTTGGGGTGAGTGCTGCCGCTCCGGTTGGTATGCCCATGGGTCCTATTCCGGGCGCTGCCGAAGCTGCACCAGAGACGGAGAAGACGGAGTTCGACATAATCTTGACGGGTTTTGGAGACAAGAAGATTCAGGTGATTAAGGCCGTTCGTGAGCTGACCAGTTTGGGCTTAAAGGAAGCCAAAGATCTGGTGGAAGGGGTTCCCAAACCCGTTAAGGAGGGTGTTCCCAAGGAGGAGGTTGAGTCAGCAAAGAAAAAGATCGAGGAAGCGGGGGGGACGGCAGAGATTAAATAAGCCCTTGTGATTCTGCCAATTATGAAAGGGAAGACTTCTCACTCAAAGGACTTGGGGAGTATTTATGAGTTCTCAAATATCTAATAGCAGACGTTTCAGGAAAAATTTTGCGAAAATCCATGAAATCATCGGTGTCTCCAATCTAATCAACATCCAGGTCCAATCTTACAATAGATTCTTACAGACAAAGGTAGATCCCGACAGAAGGGAGAACATCGGCCTCCAAGCGGTCTTCAAGACCGTCTTTCCTATCAGGGACTTTTACGAGACGGCATCCCTGGAGTTTGTGAGTTACCGATTGGGAGAGCCTAAATACGATGTAGAGGAGTGTCTGTTGAGGGGGATGACCTATGGGGCCCCTATCAAGGTGACCTTACGGTTTGTGGTCTGGGATGTCCACGAGGAGACGAAAGCGAGAAACATCAAAGCCGTGAAGGAACAAGAGGTGTATTTTGGGGAAATTCCCCTGATGACCGAAAATGGTACATTCATCATCAACGGGACGGAAAGGGTCATCGTGAGCCAGCTACACCGTTCCCCAGGGGTCTTCTTCGATCGGGATCAGGGAAAATTGACCGGGGGGAAAAACTTCTACTATGCCCGAATTATACCGTATCGTGGTTCTTGGATCGATTTTGAATTTGACAGCAAGGATATCCTCTCTGTACGCATTGACCGGCGGAGGAAGTTGCCGGTTACTATTCTCTTGAAGGCTCTGGGGTATACGACCCAGGAATTGCTGGATTATTTCTATGATAAAGAGGAGATTTTTATCGAGAAAGGGAAATTCTATAAAAGGGTTTCCTATGATCTCCTCACGGGTCAAAAGGCTACCGAGGACATCATCGACCCCAAGACCAAGGAGACCCTCATCAGAAAGAATCGTAAAATCACCAAGGCCATTGTGAAAAAGCTGGAGGCGGCGAAGATCCGTTCCATCCCCATCGACCCCAGCGATCTCTTAGATCGATATCTGGCCACCGATCTGGTGGACGGGGAGACCGGAGAGGTCTTCGCTGAGTGCAATGAGCCCATCGAGGAGAGGACCCTGGTGGAGATTAAGAAGAGGAAAACCAAAAACTTCAGCATCCTTTTCATCGATCATATCAACGTGAGTTCCTCCCTCAGGGACACCTTGATGGTTGACAAACTCGGAATGAGCCGGGAAGAGAAGGAGAGATTAGCCAGCACGGAACCGGGGAAGTCTCCGGAAGAAAAGGAAACGGAAAAGGCTATCGTAGAAATTTACCGAAGGTTGAGGCCGGGTGATCCCCCCACCTTGGAGACGGCCAGGAACCTTTTCTATAACCTCTTCTTCAACCCAGACCGATATGATCTTTCCAAGGTGGGGAGGATGAAGTTAAACCTTAAGCTGCGATTGGATGTGCCCTTGGAGGTAACTGTCCTGAGAAGAGAGGATATCCTCGAAGTGGTCAAGTATTTGATCAATTTGAAGGATGGACGGGGGGCGGTAGACGACATTGACCATTTGGGGAATCGCAGGGTGAGGACAGTGGGTGAACTTTTGGAAAATCAGTACCATATTGGGCTCATCAGGATCGAAAAGGCCATTAGGGAAAGGATGAGCCTGCAAGAAGTTGAAACGCTCATGCCCCACGACCTGATCAATTCCAAGCCTCTTTCAGCTGTTATCAAGGAGTTTTTTGGCAGCAGCCAGCTATCCCAATTTATGGATCAAACCAATCCCCTTTCGGAGATTACCCATAAACGGAGGCTGAGCGCCCTTGGGCCTGGGGGATTGACGCGGGAGCGTGCTGGATTTGAGGTGAGGGATGTTCATCCAACCCATTATGGACGGATCTGCCCCATTGAAACCCCTGAAGGACCGAATATAGGATTGATTACTTCCCTAAGTACGTATGCCCGGGTAAACGATTACGGGTTCATAGAGACCCCCTATCGGAAAGTGGTCAACGGAAAGGTAACCAATACCATACAGTATCTCTTTGCCCTCGAGGAAGAGGATGCCGTTATTGCCCAGGCCAATGCACCCATCGATAGGCATGGCAGGTTCATGGCCCCCCCCGTATCCGCGAGGAAAGGTGGGGAGTTTATTATGGTGGGGGCTGAGGAATTGGATTATATGGATGTTTCGCCGAAACAACTGGTCAGCGTTGGTACTTCTCTTATTCCTTTTTTGGAAAACGATGATGCAAATCGGGCTTTGATGGGCTCTAATATGCAGCGGCAGGCCGTTCCCCTCATGCGTACAGATGCTCCATTGATTGGAACGGGAATGGAGGGGATTGTGGCAAAGGATTCAGGAGTTACAATCATCGCAAAAAGGGATGGGGTGGTCGAGGACGTTGATGCCTCCAGAATCGTGATTCGTTGCGAGCATCCTTCAAAGGGGGATAACGATACGGGCGTGGATATCTATAATCTCATTAAATATCAACGGTCAAACCAGAATACGTGTATTAATCAGAAGCCCATCGTCCATAGAGCCCAGAAAGTTAAGAAGGGCGATGTTATCGCCGATGGTCCTGCGACGGATGGAGGAGAGTTGGCCCTTGGACAGAACGTCCTGGTCGGCTTCATGCCTTGGTGCGGATATAATTTCGAGGACTCTATTCTTATCAGCGAGAAGATTCTGAAGGAGGAGGCATACACATCGATTCACATCGAGGAACTCGAGTGCATCTCCCGGGATACTAAATTGGGGAGAGAGGAGATTACCCGGGATATTCCGAACGTGGGGGAAGAGGCATTGAAAGATCTCGATGAGAGTGGAATTATCCGAATTGGGGCGGAGGTAAAACCGGGGGATATTCTGGTAGGTAAGGTAACCCCTAAGGGTGAAACTCAGCTTTCCCCAGAGGAGAAGTTATTAAGGGCTATCTTTGGCGAAAAGGCTGGGGATGTCAGGGATACCTCCCTCACGGTTCCCCACGGAATAGAGGGTATCGTCATCGACGCGAAAGTCTTCGCAAGAAAGGGCGTGGATAAGGACGAGAGAAGCAAGGCCATCGAAGCCCAGGAGAAGGCGAGGATCTTGAAGAATCAGGCAGATGAGATACGCATCATCAGAGACAATATCAGAAAGAGAGTGGGAGACCTCTTGGTGGGGAAGAGATCGATAGGTACAATAACCGACGGCAAGAAGAAGGTTTTGCTGAACGAGGGCGATACAATAACATCAGAAACCCTCTTCCAGATCCCTTATGAAAAGTTGGCAGAAATATCCGTGAAGGGAGACGCAGGGGTTCAAATGGAGGTTCAGGAGGCTCTCAATAGCGGAGATGCCCAAATCGATTTGGTAAGGACCATTTTCGATGAGAAGATTGCCAAGCTTAAGAGGGGTGATGAACTGTCCCCGGGGGTCATCAAACAGGTGAAGGTTTATGTGACAATGAAGAGAAAGTTGGCCGTTGGTGATAAGATGTCGGGAAGACATGGAAACAAGGGTATCATTTCCCGGATCCTGCCGGAAGAGGACATGCCTTTCTTGGAGGATGGAACATCCTGCGATATCGTCCTGAATCCCCTGGGAGTTCCCTCCAGGATGAATGTCGGTCAAATTTTGGAAACCCATTTGGGCTGGGCCGCAAAAGGCTTGGGCTGGAAGATTCAAGAGTTGCTCGAGAAGCACCCCAGTATGAAAATCTTGAGATCGAAAATTAAGGCCATTTATTCATCAAAGGAGGTCAACGCATTAATCGATACGGCGACGGACGAGGAGATTTTGGAGATCGCTAAAGGGTTGGGCAAGGGGGTTCATATGGCTGTTCCCGTCTTCGACGGTGCTTCGGAGACTGAGATAAAGGAACATTTGGAAGAGGCGGGACTTCCCCTAACAGGTCAAATTACCCTGTACGATGGGCGGACCGGGGAGCCATTCGACCAGAAGATAACCGTTGGATATATGTACCTTCTTAAACTCCATCACTTAGTAGATGATAAAATCCATGCCCGATCTATCGGCCCTTATTCATTGGTTACCCAGCAACCTCTCGGTGGAAAAGCGCAATTCGGCGGCCAACGGCTTGGAGAGATGGAGGTATGGGCCTTGGAGGCTTATGGAGCTGGGCATTCGCTCCAGGAGTTTCTCACAGTAAAGTCCGATGATGTGGCCGGAAGAACGAGAACATATGAGGCCATCGTAAAAGGCGAGAACATCATCGAACCCGGACTTCCCGAATCCTTCAATGTCCTGGTGAAGGAATTGCAAAGCCTTGGCCTGGACGTGGAACTCATAGAGGACAAGGGAAAGATGAAGTTAGGAGGGTAACTTGGAAGATTATCTCAATTTTTTCGAAAAACCGAAAAGCCCCTTGAGTTTCAATGCAATCCGGATTTCTATCGCTTCACCGGAAAAGATAAAATCATGGTCTTATGGTGAGGTGAAAAAACCGGAAACGATTAACTACAGAACCTTCAAACCGGAAAAAGACGGCCTCTTTTGTGCCAAGATATTCGGGCCTGTTAAGGACTATGAGTGTAATTGTGGGAAGTATAAGCGGATGAAACACCGGGGAATCGTTTGCGAGAAATGCGGGGTTGAGGTCATTCAGTCGAAGGTGAGAAGGGAACGGATGGGACATATCAAGTTGGCCAGCCCGGTAGCCCACATTTGGTTCTTAAAGAGCATTCCCAGCAAAATTGGGATTCTCTTGGATCTTACTCTCAAGGAGTTGGAGCGGGTCTTGTATTTCGAGGCTTACATCGTCATTGACCCAAAGGATACTCCGTTGAAGCAGGGCGAACTCCTCATCGAGGAGAAATATCGAGAGGCAAGGGAGAAGTATGGGGATGCCTTCAAGGCCGGTCAGGGGGCTGAGGCCATAATGCTACACAAGATTGTGCTTTTGCTCCTGACACAAACATTCTTCTTTCAAGAACTTTATCGGCAATAATAGGTAGAAACATACCTGGTTTATTAGTAAACAGAATTACAATTCTAAGACTTGTAATTCTTGAATTAGAAAATCTTGCT